>CAKSGP010000498.1 GCA_934454745.1 uncultured Clostridia bacterium | reverse complement strand
CGGCATATGTGGTGCTTTACAATATGCCGATTGACCCCATTATTTCAATGTAAAAGGCTATACTGCCATCCGCCGACACGCTTATAAAGGATCTGCTTATATTTAATCTGCCGTTTACCTTTTTAAAGGGAATTATAGACTCGGCGGTGTGCTTTGCGGTGTATAAAAGAATTTCTCCCGTGCTTAAGCTCAGCCGAAGCGAGCGAGCAAAGAATTAACGGTATATTTACAAAAAAGTCCGTGTATATCAATCGACAGAGAGATATACACGGACTTTTTTGTTTCGCTTATTGCAGTTGTCAATAACATATTTTGTTCCATGTGACGAGCCATCCCAAAACGCAATTACCATATCGGCATAATCAATTATTTGTAAATTTCTCTTTAAAGGAGCAGAACGACCGTATTTTTCATATTCAGGTAGAAATTCGGTAAGTTTAATTTTATTTAGAATGGCATATTCTTTGACACAAGTATCAATTCCTCTTGCACCGCCCGAAACTAATTCCTCAGTATCTTTTGGCAAATAATTTTGTAAATTGGAAACTTTTAGGTTTCGTGAGCCCATTACCGCAACTTTCATATTTATCACCTATTTGTATATAATATCAAAGTATAGCCCATTTATGGGCTATTGTCAAGTATAATTCATTAATTTACCATTATACCAAGAGTTGATTTTGGTTAGAGGTGTCGGTTTTGATTGTTTATGATAAACTGTGGTTTACTATGAAGAAAAGGGGTATATCTCAATACAAGCTTATCAAGGATTATAAAATCAGCACGGGTCAGCTTGACCGTTTGCGTAAAAATGAAAATGTCAATACACATACGATTGATATGCTTTGCTCTATACTTAAATGCCGAATAGAGGATATTGCGGAGTATAAAGAATCACAACAGCCGCCTGTCATTTCTTGACAGGCGGCTGTTATTTATTTATCGGACGGCGAAACGCCGTATTTTCGTTTGTACGCTCTGTAAAATACCGAATAATCGTTAAATCCGCAGTCGGTACAGGCGCTTGTTGCCGAAACGCCGGTTTTTAAAAGCTCACGCGCAAGAACAAGCCTTTTTACGGTGATATAATCCCAAACGGTAGAGCCGGTTGCGCCCTTGAATATACGGCACAGCTGAGGCTTGCTTATGTAAAACTCTTTACTTACACTTTGCAGGGAAAGCTCCTCGGTCAGATGCTCGTTTATATAGCTTACAATCTTAAAATCAAGGCTTGTATCGGTTTCGTCATCACTTTTGGTTTTAAACGCACAGGCTATTTCGTTCAAAAGCGGAAGAAGATTTGATAATATCTGCAATCTTCTGTTGTCCGTCGTCTCTGTAAAAGCCTTTACATATGTGCGGTATGAATTATCCTTAAAATCCGAACGGCGGTATAAATTCTTTTTGCCCGCGCTGCGGTCGGTAAACGGTACGGTAAGCTCGTTGTTTTTATCAATACCGCCGAAAACGGACGGGTCAAAATTTATTGCAAAGCGTGTGT
>CAKSGP010000497.1 GCA_934454745.1 uncultured Clostridia bacterium | reverse complement strand
GAGACAAAAAGAAACAGCCTGTAAGCTATCCTACAAGCTGTACTTAGTTTTGACTGAATATTTAGTATAATTGGGGGAATATGAAAAAAGAGGCTAATATTTTCTTTAATCTTAATCTTATATAGCCCATAAGTCATTCAAAAGCCGCTGTTTCAGCTATTCTTCATAAATATACAGCAGTCATATTTTTATTTATATGACTGCTGTGTTTTGTTGCATTATTAAAATAAACTTATGATATACAATATTAATCCATAAACCACACTTGCGGCTGTTCCGTAAACAATTACGGGTCCTGCAATCGTAAACATTTTCACTCCCAGTCCCAATATCCAACCTTCGCTTTTAAACTCTATCGCCGGTGAAACAACCGCATTTGCAAAACCTGTTATAGGCACAAGCGTACCTGCACCCGCTTGCTTGGCGATCTTGTCAAATAATTTAAGACCTGTCAGTATTGCCGCCGCAAAAACAAGCGTACTCGGAACTGCCATTTTTACCACTTTTTCCGGCAAATCCAGCATAGTATACCACTCTGTAAGTAACTGTCCTATTACACAAATCAGTCCGCCTATAAGAAACGCATTTACAAAATCCTTGAGTTTGGGCGACGGCGGCGAAAGCTTTTTTGTCATTTCGCCGTATTCTTTGTCTGTGGGTCGCATAAAAAACTCCTCCTTTTTGCTTATTATCAGCAAAAAACGAGGAGTTTATGCAATAATTCAGTATGGTCTTTTCTAGATTGTCCGATAAGCCCAAAATATAATCGTTGGAGATATAATGCCGCTGAAATTTTCAAAACAGCGGCAATAAGATAATATTATTATGTTGTTTCATTATAGCTGTATGTAGGTACTATCATTTTAACATAATGCCTGATGTCGGCATCATCGTTATACATAAACAATCTCATTTTATCAAGAATATCAAAGAATTCCTGTTCATCAAATTCAATAGGTTTTCCGATATGAATAAGACTGTTTTCCGTATCCTTAAGACCCTCTTCAGCCATAAGCATTTCCTCGTAAAGCTTTTCTCCGGGTCTCAGTCCGATAAACTTAATTTGTATATCCTTATACGGAGTAAATCCTGAAAGCTTTATCAAATTTTCCGCAAGCGTTAAAATTTTAACGGGCTTGCCCATATCAAGAACAAATATTTCCCCGCCCTTTGCGGACGCTCCTGCTTGCAAAACCAAGGTAACAGCTTCGGGAATTGTCATAAAATATCTGATAATGTTAGGGTCTGTAACCGTTACGGGACCGCCTGAAGCAATCTGCTTTTTAAAGAGGGGTATTACGCTTCCGTTACTTCCCAAAACATTTCCGAATCTTACGGCAACAAAGTCTGTTTTGGAGCGGTTGTTATACGACTGAATAATCATTTCGCATATACGCTTGCTGGCACCCATAATGTTTGTCGGGTTGACTGCTTTATCGGTAGATATTAAAACAAATTTTTCAGCGCCGTATTTATCTGCGCACTGTGCGGTTTTAAGCGTAC
>CAKSGP010000496.1 GCA_934454745.1 uncultured Clostridia bacterium | reverse complement strand
GAGGATAACAGTCTTGTACCATTAACCAACGGCTGTATATGCTGTACACTAAAAACTGACCTGATGCAACAAATCATTGATCTTGTAAAGAGCCGTAAATTTGACTATATCCTTATCGAAGCAAGCGGAATTTGCGAGCCTATGCCGATTGTGCAGACAATTGCTATGATGGACGGAACAGTACCTGATAGCGAAATCCCGCCCATAGTACGTCTTGATGGCGTTGTAACAGTAGTTGATGCACTGCGTTTGCGTGATGAATTTGCAAGCGGAGAAAGACTTATGGCAGATAATGATGAGGACGATATAGAAAATCTATTGGTTGAACAGATTGAATTCTGTTCGACTGTGGTTATCAATAAGGTTGATGAGGTTTCTTCGGAGGAGCTTAATAAGGTTCGAGCTGTAGTAAAGGCACTCCAGCCAAAAGCTAATCTTATTGAAACGAATTATGCAAAGGTTGATTTGGCTGATATTCTTGACACAAAGCAGTTTGATTATGATAAGACTTTTGCATCTGCAGGTTGGATAGCTGAGTTTGAAAAAGAGGAAGAGGAACATCATCACGACCACGATGATGAAGAACAGGACCATGAGTGTCACTGCCATGAGGAAGGACACGAATGTAATTGCCATGACCACAATGACGAGGGAGGACATCATCACCATCATCACCACGGTGATGGCTGCTGCGGAGATGATGAGGAATATGGAATTGGTTCTTTTGTATATACACGCCGCCGTCCCTTTAAACTTTCAAAGCTCCGTTCCTGGCTTACAGAAAAATTCCCGGGCAATGTAATACGTTGTAAGGGCATTGTCTGGCTTGATATTGACAATACTATGTCATTCGTCCTTGAACAGGCAGGCAGACAGATTAATATGTCCGAGAATGGACGTTGGTTTGCGTCAGCATCAAAAAAACAGCTTGAGGAATTTGTAAAAAAAGACCCATCAATTATGAAGAACTGGGACGAAAAAGTCGGAGATAGAATGATTAAGCTTGTTTTTATCGGAAAAAATCTTGACCGTGAGTATATAGAGGGTGAACTCGATAAGCTTTTAAAATAATTATTTTCTCAAAAAATATATAAGAAATACAATACAGGCAAGAATTACAGTGATTCCTGCTACAATAGCAGGAATATACTTGCCGAGTTGGCGTTTATTACTTTCTGCTTCAGGATTTATAAGGGCTTTTAAATCCTGAAAATCATTGTTCATATTAATGGACAGAACGTAATATCCATCAGTATCACGTCCGATATGCATAGAACTGTATTCAAGCTTTTTATCGTTATTTCCATCAATATAATAATCGGTGAATATAACATAGAGCGTTCCGTCCGACAGCGGAATGATTTTGTAAATGTCTTTAACATCGGTGGCAAAATACTCTGTATAGCCACCTGAAAAATAATAATACCCATCGTTTCGGCAGTAGCCAAGCTCTGTAAGCTTACTGGGAGGTGGGGCAGGGGCATTGAGCCTAAATGCACGGTATAGAAC
>CAKSGP010000495.1 GCA_934454745.1 uncultured Clostridia bacterium | reverse complement strand
AGTTAAAGGCATGGTGATTGGCTGCCTGATTCTTGGTATTCTTTCAAACGGTATGCAGCTTGCCGGACTTGGTATTTACCTCCAGTTTATCGTCAAAGGTATTATCCTGATGGCATCCATCGGTTATGATACATATTCAAAGAACGTTAAAGTGAAAAAAGTTGCGAAAGCATAAAGCATAAATATCCTCTTTATAGTTACGGCCTGGGCATCACCATTGATGCTCAGGCTGTAATTTATGCATTTAAATAAATTTGAGGATAGAACTATAGCTATAAATAATAAGTAAGTCCGTGATTTTGCCTAAAAAAGAAAGACAACGTAATTCAAGTGTGTAGTATAATAAAAGTGATAAAATAAACATAAAAAATAATAAAAGTGTGATTTGTTACACAAAAATATATATTTTTGTGTGATTTTGTTGTAAAAAAATTTTTTTGGAATATAATTAAAGTATAACGTAGAATACAAAAATCTCAAAAATGAAAGAGGTGGAGTTATGGAACGGTATATTTTAAAACGATTATTAGATTGGAAGAATTCGGCGTATCGCAAACCATTGATATTAAAAGGTGTTCGACAGGTTGGAAAAACATGGATATTAAAAGAATTTGGCAAACGATACTATGAAAATACGGCTTATTTTAATTTTGATGAAAATGAAGAGTATAAACAGTTTTTTGAAACTACCAAAGATGTTAATCGCATTTTACAAAATTTGATGTTAGCAAGTGGTCAAAAAATTTTGCCTGAAAAGACATTCATTATTTTCGATGAAGTTCAGGACTGTCCAAAAGTTATTAATTCAATGAAATATTTTTGTGAAAATGCACCAGAATATCATATTGCCTGTGCTGGTTCGCTGTTAGGTATTGCCTTGGCAAAACCGTCGTCTTTTCCGGTAGGTAAGGTAAATTTTATGCAGATTGATCCTATGACTTTTTCAGAGTTTTTAGTTGCTAACGGTGATGAAAATTTAGCTGCATATTTGGAAAACATAAATGTCATTGAGCCAGTTCCTGATGCATTTTTTAATCCTTTATATGAGAAACTTAAGATGTATTATGTTACAGGGGGGATGCCTGAATCTGTATTAATGTGGACGGAAGCGCGGGATGTTTCTGCAATGCAGGAGGCATTATCAGGAATTATTGAGGCTTATGAGCGTGATTTTGCAAAGCATCCTAATATCAGCGAATTTCCAAAAATTTCTATGGTTTGGAAGTCTATTCCTTCTCAGCTAGCAAGAGAAAATAAAAAATTTATTTATAAAGTTGTTAAAGAAGGGGCGAGGGCACGTGAGTACGAAGATGCACTGCAGTGGTTGGTCGATGCAAGATTAGTGCATAAAATTTATCGAAGTGCAGCTCCGGGATTACCGATTGCGGCTTATGATGATCTTTCTGCATTTAAAATTTATCTTGTAGATGTAGGGCTACTCCGGCGGTTGGCACAGTTGGCACCTACAGCTTTTGGTGAGGGTAATCGATTGTTTACTGAGTTCAAAGG
>CAKSGP010000494.1 GCA_934454745.1 uncultured Clostridia bacterium | reverse complement strand
ATATAGGCTTCGGCGGCGTTGACCACGCACTTGCTTCAGGTGAAGATATTAATATTCTTGTATTCGATACAGAGGTTTACTCAAATACAGGCGGTCAGTCATCAAAGGCTACACCGACAGGCGCTATTGCGAAGTTCGCAGCAGCAGGTAAGGAAGTTAAGAAGAAGGATCTTGCAGCAATTGCTATGAGCTACGGCTACATCTACGTTGCACAGGTTGCAATGGGATACAATATGCAGCAGTGTCTGAACGCAATCGTTGAGGCTGAAAGCTACAATGGTCCGTCACTTATCATCGCTTACGCTCCCTGTATCAACCATGGTATCAAGGGCGGTATGACAATAGCTCAGGACGAGGAAAAGAAGGCAGTTGAAACAGGTTACTGGCACTGCTTCAGATTTGACCCGAGACTTGCAGCAGAAGGTAAGAATCCGTTCCAGCTTGACTCAAAGAAGCCAACAAAGGAATATAAGGACTTCCTAATGGGCGAAGTTCGTTACAACTCACTTGCTCGTTCAAATCCTGAAAGAGCTGAACAGTTGTTTAATGCAGCAGAAAAGACAGCTGTCGATAAATACGAAAAGCTTGTTAAGCTTGCTGAAAACTAATTATAACATAAAAAGGGCAGATTTAAAATCTGCTCTTTTTTTAATCTTTAATATTAATAAACGAACCTACCGATGGCTTTGGAAACATACTCAACGACCTGAACGGTAACGTTTCATTTGCGTTTGTAACCTCCTGTATCTGTTGCACCTTAACAGGGTTCATCACAACCATTAAGTCTGCATCTCCTGTCTCTATTGCCTTAATACATTGGGTTGTACTTATTGAGGTGGAAACAAAATCGGCATAATCCTCCTCTATTCCAAATATGTCATTAATAATAAGTTTTCTTAATACAACCGTATCAAGACTGCAATATGCTTTTGACATATCAGGCAATAGCTCATTTTTAATATAATCAGGATCGATAAGTGTTAAACGATAGAAATAATTGCCTCCGCAATAAACGGCAAATTTTGTTTCAAGCCTTTTTGTTTTAATTTGATTTTTCATTGTTTCGGTTATACTTTCATCCTGGGTATCAACTATTATCTTTTCGATTTTAAAATGATCCTGTACTACTGCTACAAAAAAGTCTTCTGAAAAGCCATTTGGCAACTTTATCATTCTATGCTCCGGCATTATCGCCACGCCGTCAGAGGTTGAGTCAAATAATGACACCATAGTATAGTTATAAGGTTCATCCCCTGTATGGTGTGGATTTTTATTACGCATATAATCACGATACTCCAGACAGGTCATATACCGTGTCTGTCCGTCTATAATATATAGCTTAGAGCCTTCTATAATTTCCTCAATCTGTGCAATGGTCTTTTTGTCTGTTATACGCCATATACGCTGATACATACCAAAATCAATAGAATCAAATTCAATATCCGGCTTATTCTGACTTAATGTATTCATCATAGAAAGCAATCGTTTATCGTGATTAATGTACAGACAAGAAA
>CAKSGP010000493.1 GCA_934454745.1 uncultured Clostridia bacterium | reverse complement strand
TTCCACGAGGGATTACCTATTGCGGGTATTGAGGCGCAAACTGCCGATTTGCCATGCTTGTTTTCGGACGCTATTACAAGTGAGATTATACTTACAAACCGTGCCGTTTCTATGTCGCTTGATTTGGGAGCATACGAATGGGCAAAAAAATCGATATTACTGGCTAAAACGTATGGACGAAAGAATGTATCTGATAAGATAACTGCTTCAGGATACAACGCGGCGGACATGGGGAAACGAATGGAGCAAATTTATGAGCAGCAATAATGTAGTAAATCTGATAAATAAAACTGATTGCAGCGGCTGCGGAGCCTGTGCTTGTGCCTGTCCTGCAAAATGTCTCTCAATGAAAAGTGACAGCGAGGGATTTTATTATCCGAATATAATTAATAAAAACTGTATAAATTGCGGGAAGTGTCTATCGGTATGTTCTGTAAAATCAAAACCTGGGACGTGCAGTTACAACAGACGTGTTTTCATGGTACAGCATAAGAATGACAGGATCCGCCGCGAGAGTACGTCAGGCGGAGCATTTACGGCCATTGCGGAACATATTATCAAAAACGGAGGAATTGTATTCGGTGCCGGAATGGATAAAAACTTCCGTGTCTGTCATATGCCGGCTTATGATATTGAACAACTCGCATTATTCAGAAACTCCAAATATTCTCAAAGCGATTTGGGTGATACTTTTCTGAAAATAAAAAAACATCTAACTGAAGGGAAAAAAATTCTTTTTTCTGGGACACCCTGTCAGGTTGCCGGGTTAAAAAAAATTCTGCCAAATAACGAAGAAAACCTCATTACCGTTGATGTTGTATGCCGAGGTATCCCCTCACCTCTCGTTTTTGAAAAATATATTAATTATCAAAAGAAAAAATTCGGTGAATTTGATAAGGTCTTATTCAGAGATAAGTACTCAGGCTATACTCATACTGCTATGAGCTTGTATAGGAATAATGTATGCTTGTACCATAACGGTTTGGAATATGACCCTATGCTTAAATTGTTTTATCAGGGGATGATTTGCCGCCCGGTTTGTTCAAATTGTCGCTTTAAGGAAATGGACCGATGCAGTGACTTTACACTTTGGGATTGCTTTTCCGCAGCAGAGATAAACAGCAAATTTGACGATAATAAGGGAACTACTTTCGTAATGCTGCATTCTAAAAAAGCTGAAATGATTTTTGAAAAAATACAGGATAACATTCGATCCTGCGAATGTGAAACCGAAAGAGTATGCGGCAGTACAACAGAAATGTTTAAAAGCATTTCTCACAATCCCAAAAGACAGGATTTTTTCCGAGATGTTAATTCTATGTCGTCGGATCAGCTTTTTAATAAATGGACTCCCATAACATTTAAGGTCCGGTTAAATAAGCTCTTGCGAAACATATTGGCAAAACTTAGGCTATACTATATTGTTAAAAACTTGACTGCAAAGTTGAAAAAATAAAAAGAAAGGAATGCAAGATATGGATAAATATATAATTCAGCCTAAAAAGGTGCAGCAC
>CAKSGP010000492.1 GCA_934454745.1 uncultured Clostridia bacterium | reverse complement strand
CAGTGAGAATAAATCGAATGCGAATAGTATTTCCGTTTGTAATGACAAATCCCTCACCACGCTCAAATGAGGCGGTTTCAGAAGCTTCTTGCTCGGTTAATTTCATAGATTGCATAAGCATATTTTTGTCAGTAGATGTATGTTTTAAGACAATTTTAAAGGCACATGAGTTAATGATACCGTCTCCGTACATGCCGTTGTCTAATACTGTAATATCCTTTAATTGCTGGGTGGCAAGTATAAGAGAACCGCCATAAGCACGGATAATTTTTGAAATTTCAAGAATACGTGAGGCCGCTGAACGGTTCATCATCAATTTCCAAACTTCTTCTATGAACAGCACCTTTTGTTTGGTTTTATCTTCTTTAATTTTTGAAAAAAGGAAGTCAAGAGCCAAAAACATTGAGGCCGGAAGCAAATCTTCATTTGTTTTTTCAAGACCGATTACAATAAAGTTATTGTTTAGGTCAACATTGGTCAGGCCGTTAAAGGAAGAGCCGGAACCTGATACAAGAGGTTTGATAATATTGCTCATCTTTTTTGCAATAGGTTCATAGCTGCTCATTTCTACAAGGACATTATATAAATCCTCAATAATCGGCATATCATCTTTGAATTTCGTATTGTCCTGTGGATCTATTAGTGACTTATTGTCATAGGTAATTTCCTTTTTGGCATATGTATTCACAAGAGCGTCATCAAGTATTTGTTTTTCTTCTTGGGACATATTTTCAAAGTACAGTGCGAAAAAGGACTTTAAATCTTGAATTTTTTCCGCAAGTAAAGAACTGTTGTTGGTATTTCCGTAAATTAAATCTACGGTATCATCACGCTTAAATATTTGCATAATGTTTATTCTTGTAGGAGAACCAGCACCGAGTTCTATAAATTGGCGGTGAATTATTGGCTGTTTGAATGCCGAACATAACTCCGTTTCTGTCGTTTTGCTCAAATGAGAAAAACGGATAAAAGCCGGCAAGACCATCGGAAAGTATATTTCTTTTGGATTTTTCGAATAAGTTTGAATTTGGCTTGCACAACGGTATTGTTGAAATAAAGGCCTGTTCTTGTTCGTACTTTGCAGGAGTAAGGTTCATAGACATTGAAACCAATTCACCCTTCAAGGCTATAAATCTGCTATTAACCTCTTCGGGCGTGTTTCCGGATATAGTTATAAATGTGGAAACATAGTAAAAGTCCTCCTTGTTATGTATGCCGTCAAGAAGGTATTTGCCGGCATCAATAGCATTGGAAAGCCGATATGAAGCGTCTTGTGTTTCGTTGACATTGTAAGAATTTATCGAGTTATATTTGATAGAACTGCGCAGCTTAGAGCTTATTGCCGCATTGTCTTGTTTTTCTATAAAAACATCAATATCGTAGCCCTCACCACGGTTGATAAAACTTGCAAGCCAACCGGAAAGAACTGTTGTTTTATATCCGTTTCCGGGTATGTAACAGTACGAATAATATCTGTCATCAATCTTTATATAGCTTTTATCCTCAAATTCAATTTTCA
>CAKSGP010000491.1 GCA_934454745.1 uncultured Clostridia bacterium | reverse complement strand
GATATATGGTGGTCACACGGTGGTAAGCTGTACGGAGAAAGTCATAAGCGGTTTGGATTTTTGCACAGGGTGATGACGGAATGCGGAAGACTTCATCCGATAGATTATACTGTTGCGGAAAATCAGTTAATCGAGAGGATATGTAAAGCCGTACAGAAATGTATTGCAGACGCATTATCAAGCGAAATACTGAAACAGGTGTTTAATTCCGATAAGAAAACGGAAACTGCTGTCAAACCTGAAAGCAGCGTATCCGATATAGATTGGAATTTTCTATGCGGAAAAGATGATGATGTAAATATATAAGCCTTTGATGTCAGTAATGACAGCAAAGCAATCCGAAGCGACAGCAAAAACGACAGCAAAACACGATAAGTTGATTTCAGGAAAATCAAGACAATGTTCGGTGCTGTCATATTCCGATAAACTGCTGTCAGAATTGATATTAAAAATATACAAAATGATATAAGGAGAGCAAAATGCAGAATTACAAGGTAGATATAACAACAAGTAAAGCCTTCCTTGTGGGAATTGTCAGCCATAAGTACAATAAAAAAGGGGCTGTTGCAAATGAGTGATTTTTTCTCAGTCATTTGCAACAGTCCCTTTCATTCGTGATTATAATACGCATTTATATATTCCTTTGGTGTCATACCGACATTCTTTTTGAAAGTACGGAAAAAATGTTCATAGCTTGAATATCCTGTTGCTGTCTGCGCTTCCGCAACTGTAAATCCCTCACGAAAAAGTTGTTTTGCCTTTGTCATTCTCTGTAAAATAATATAATTGCTTATTTGCGTATTCGTATGCTTTTTGAAAATTCGTGATATATGATTAGGTGTTAAATAAAACTTTTCTGCAATATCCGTAAGATGAATATTCTCAACAAGGTGCGCGTTTATATACTTGATAATCTGATTTACTGTTTGCTGCGTTCCTGTAACTCTCTTTTCCGCCTCGTCATTTTCGGCGTGCGTATAAATTAGTCCGTCTATTATTTGCAGAATATCAAAAAATATTGATATTTCCGAAAAGGTATCGTTGTTTTTACAGGCGATAAAATCCTGCATACGGTTAAGCAATAATGCTTTTTGCTTAACATCAAGAGTAATAACGATAGGATTTTTTGTATCGGTAAAATAGCTGTACCGCTTATTATCCGCTATAAAATTTTCAAGCCATTCCGTACTGATAGTTATAATATAGCGTTCATACTCACGGTCAGGAAGTTGTGTGAACTGATGAATGCAATATGACGGTACTATAAGCAGCGAATTTTCTTTGAGCGGCATTACATTATCACCGAGCAGTATATTTGACAGTGGTGTCAAACTTATATACAATTCAATCGCATTATGCGTATGTGGTGGCATTTGAATTGTAGGAATTTCATTCCTGTATATCACCTCAAATTTATTTTCAAACGAAGAATATCGGATAGTTTTATTCATACGTTCACCCCCTGCTTTTAGTATATCATATTGCGGAAATCAACGCAATATAAAGATGCGTGAATTTATCAT
>CAKSGP010000490.1 GCA_934454745.1 uncultured Clostridia bacterium | reverse complement strand
TACCAAGTATTCGTTCCCGTCAAAAATAATGGAGTATATGCTGACCGGCAGACCTGTTTTGTGCTTTAAACTGGACGGTATGCCCGATGAGTATGACGATTATCTGAATTATTTTGAAAGCACGGAAAGTATGGCAGAGGATATAGAAAAATATTGCCAAATGCCGGAGGAAGAACTGACGAAAATAGGGAAGAAAGCACAGCAATATGTACTTGAAAATAAGAATGTATATATACAGACAAAACGTATGCTTGAAATGATAGATAATTGCAAGAACAGTTAATGTGTTTTAAAGCGAAAGGACAGGGATATGAAAAAGGATATATTAATAGCTTGTCAGCCGTTAGATGTCGGCGGAGTTACAAGAAGTTTATTATCTCTTTTATATTGCATAGATTATGAAAAATACAATATAGACCTTATTTTAATGCGAAACAGCGGTGAATTTTTAGACACAATTCCCGATGAAGTAAATTTATTAGAGCCTGCACTGAACGAGAAAAATTATTATTTGGCAAAGCTGAAAAAATTTTTCCTGTATACTGTAAAGGGATATTTTATTTATAATTTCTTTTATAAGCGGACAATCGGACGAAAATACAAAAACAGTGATTTTCAACTTATGGCAGGACTTGCAAGATGTACGGCGGCGAGAAAATTGAAGAAAAAATATGATATTGCGATAGGGTATATAGAGGGATTTGAAAATGCGTATATAGTAAAAAAGGTGAATGCGGATAAGAAAATAGGATATATTCACGTTGATTATGAAAATGCGGGTCTTGACCCGAGATTTGACAGAAAAATATTTGAAAGTCTTGACAATATTGTGCTTATTTCAAATGAAAACCGGCAGAGCTTTGACAGAGTGTTCCCGCAGTTTGCGAAAAAGTCGAGAGTGGTTGAAAATATAATATGCCGTAATTTGATAAAAAATTTGGCAAACGAAAAAATACAAGATTTTGAACTTGATAAAGATTATTTTAATATAGTTACGGCGGCAAGATTGGTAATAAAGCATAAAGGATTGGACAGAGCGGTAAAGGCTTTGGAAAGATTGAAAAAGGCAGGCTATAAGGTTAGGTGGTATGTGTTCGGAGAGGGTGCGGACAGAAATATTTTGGAGAATATGATAGAAGAATATGGACTGCGGAATGATTTTATCTTAATGGGCGAAAGAAAAAATGTGTATCCGTATATAGAAAAATGTGATGTGTTTGCCATGCCGTCAAGATATGAGGGAAAACCGATAGCGGTATCCGAGGCACAGGTATTGGGGATTGTGCCAATTGTGACCCGATATTTATCGGCAGAGGAACAGATAAACAATAACATTGACGGTCTGATTTTGGAAAATACAGATGAGGCAATATATTACGGCTTGAAAAGAGTTTTGGACGACCGTGATTTTCTGCAAAAAATGAAAGATAATTTGGCAGTTAAAAACGACGATTTCTATACAGGCTTGCAACAATTTTATGGTTTGCTGGAAAATGATAATAAATCTGCCGATGAAGGCAGACT
>CAKSGP010000489.1 GCA_934454745.1 uncultured Clostridia bacterium | reverse complement strand
GCAAAGGACAATTCCGATCTGGATAAAGGTGATGAAAGTGTTATTTCATCAATAATGAGGTATATGCAGGAGCATCTGTCAGAGGAAATCAGCCTTTCAGTTTTAGCAGAGGTTTTTTACTTAAATGCACAGTATATTAGCCAGCTTTTTAAAAACGAAATCGGAGTAGGGTTTTTAGCTTATCTTACAAATATCCGCATAGAAAAGGCGAAAAAACTCTTGCTTTCCACCTCTCTTTCTGCAACTGAAATATCGGAGAATATAGGATATAGCGATTACAGAGTATTTACAAAGGTATTCAAAAAGACAGAGGGGATTACCCCAACACAATTCAGGAGAGAATTTTTTGACAGGGATAAATTGTAACCTATAATCCTGACACATTTTACTTGAAAATCTACCTATATCCTTAAAAAAAAGGGTTGTATAATATAGTTGTAAAACAAAAAAGGAGGAAAAACAAAATGAAAAGAATTAACAGTATTATATGGGGATGCGTTTTGCTTGCAGTAAGTGCAATACTTATTTTAAACGCATTCGGAATAACTAACATAGACATATTTTTTGACGGTTGGTGGACTTTGTTTATAATCGTACCCAGCTTTATAGGATTGTTTAACAGTAATGAGAAAACGGGTAGTGTAATAGGACTTTTAATAGGAACATTTTTGCTCCTTACGTGTCAGAATATTTTAAGCTTTGAAATTCTGTGGAAGCTTGCTGTGCCTGTTATAATCGCAGTAATCGGAATTAAAATGATTTTCGGCGGTATCGGCAAAGATAAAAATTTTATTAAAACCATAGATAAAAACAAAGATGATATAAAAACGGGTTTTGCGGCATTTTCAGGACAGGATATAAACTTCGATAATGAAGTTTTTGGCGGTGCGGAGCTTACTGCAGTATTCGGCGGAATAAAACTTGATTTAAGAAATGCTGTATTTGAGGGTGATACTGTCGTAAAAGCTTGCTGTATTTTTGGCGGTGCGGACATTCTTCTGCCTGATAACGTAAACGTAAAAATCACTTCCAATTCACTGTTTGGAGGCATTGACAACAAAAAACACAGAAATTTAAAGGAGAATATACATACCGTATATCTGAATGGCACCTGCATTTTCGGAGGAGTTGATGTAAAATGACAACCTTTCAAAAAATAATCAAATACCTTGCAATGGCATTTGCGATATTTTTAAGCATCAGCATTATAACAGGTATATGCAGTGCTTTGTTTACAGTTACATATTTTTTCAGCGAAAAACCATCTGATGAGATGACGGCTGAATATGATGTCGGGACTAATATCACAAGCCTGAGTATAAATATAAGGGCTGCTGAGCTTGAAATAAAAACAGGCGATCAATTTGCAGTTGAAACAAACCACAAGTATTTAGTATGTGAAGAAAAAGGTGATGTTCTTAAAATAAGTGAAAGAAAACCATTTATTTCAGTGTTTGACAGCGGTGTGAGAGTAGTTTTAACAATACCAGAAAGCCACGTTTTTGACTATGTTGATATAAGCACCAG
>CAKSGP010000488.1 GCA_934454745.1 uncultured Clostridia bacterium | reverse complement strand
CATCTGTTGCAATCCGTGAGGGTGTATATAAATCCTTTGAGGTTACTAAGGAACATTTTGAAAATTGCTATGACAATGTGCCGTACAGATATTTTATATATAATTCAGGCAAACTATCTGATGTCCGTCAATTTGCGACAAGCAGTAATATTGAAATTATGATTATTAATATTGATGCATTTAAAAAGGCGGAAAATATCATCAATCAGGCACAGGACAGGCTCAACGGCGAAACTGCAATGAGATTTATTCAGAACACAAATCCAATCGTTATCATTGACGAGCCGCAGAGTGTAGATAACACGCCAAAGGCAAAGGAGGCAATTGCGTCCTTAAATCCGTCATGTGTTTTAAGATACTCTGCAACACACAGAGAAAAGATTAACCTGATGTATCGTTTAACCCCTGTCGATGCATATCAGATGGGGCTTGTAAAGCAGATATGTGTGTCCTCAAACGAGGTTGTAAACGATTTTAACAAGCCATACATAAAACTGCTCTCTGTATCCAATGAAAACGGTTTCAAAGCCAAAATTGAGCTTGATGTGGAGGCTAAAAGCGGCATAGTATCAAGGAAAACTGTAACAGTTAAGCCTAATGACGATTTATACCTCTTATCGGGAGAACGTGAACTGTATGACGGATATGCTATAGCCGGAATAGACTGCACTCCAGGATTTGAGTGTATAGAGTTCTCCAATACCGAAACAGTGGGCTTGGGAAAGGCTATCGGAAGTATTGATGAAAATATAATCAAGGAAGCACAGATTAAAAAGACTATAAGAATACATCTTGATAAGGAACTCAGATATCGTGAACATGGAATAAAGGTTCTGTCGCTGTTCTTCATTGACGAAGTAAAGAAATACAGAACTGCAGATGGCGAAAAAGGTCCTTATGCAGAAATGTTTGAGCGCCTATATAACGAACTTATTAACTTGCCAAAGTATCAGCCATTGAAATCACAGTTCCCTCATGATGTAACCGCAATACACAACGGATATTTTTCTCAGGACAAAAAGGGAGTTTTCAAAGATACAAAGGGCGATACTGCGGCGGACTATGATACATATAACACAATTATGAAGGACAAGGAATGGTTGCTTAGTTTCGATTGCCCGCTCCGCTTTATCTTCTCTCATTCAGCACTGAAAGAGGGCTGGGATAATCCGAATGTTTTCCAGATTTGTACTTTGATTGACCAGAAATCAACCTTTACCTGCCGTCAGAAGATAGGCAGAGGCTTGCGTCTTTGTGTAAATCAGGAGGGAGATAGAATTGAGGATAAGAATACAAATGTTCTCCATGTAATTGCAAATGAGAGCTTTTCGGAATTTGCCGATACACTGCAAAAAGAAATTGAAACAGAAACAGGCGTTAAATTCGGTACTATTCAAATCAGCCTGTTTAGTGGCATGACATATACCGAAACAAAAACTGTTGAAAAGACTATTACTAAGGAGCAGGCTCAGACTGTAGTTGAGGCACTTAAAACAGTAGGAGCAATAACTGATGAAGGCAAGGTGGATAC
>CAKSGP010000487.1 GCA_934454745.1 uncultured Clostridia bacterium | reverse complement strand
CCCATATAGCCTTTTAATGTTACTTCGGAGCCTGACGCACGGAACGTAAGTCCCTTTGCATCTATTTGCGCTGTTGTAATTCTGTACTGTGCACTTTCCATCTGGCTTGCCGCAAAACGCTCCCATATCAGCTTATACAGCTTATACTGGTCATTTGTAAGCTTGCTCTTTATATCATCGGGACGGATACGGATTGATGTGGGACGTATAGCCTCGTGTGCATCCTGTGCGTTCTTTTTGGATTTATACTGACGGCGGTGTACGTTTTCACTGCCGTAAAGTTCTTTTAACAAGATATTTGCCTCGTTTAGTGCATCATCTGATATTCTCAAAGAATCAGTACGCATATAGGTTATAAGACCGACTGTGCCTATCTTACCGCCAAGATTTACACCCTCATAGAGAGTCTGTGCAATCTGCATTGTACGGCTTGCCTGATATGACATTTTTCTTGATGCGTCCTGTTGCAGTGTACTTGTTGTAAATGGCGGCTGAGGATTACGTTTTTTGACTGTTTCTTTAACCCATTCCACAGTGAACTTTGCATCGGCAATATCGTCAATAACAGCCTGTGCCTCATCATTTGTGGAAAGACCTTTTTCCTTACCTGACTCGCCGTAATAGGAGGCGTTAAAGGTTTTTGTACTGTCCTTTTTCCTAAGTGTTAAATCAATTGAATGGTATTCCTCGGGGACAAAGTTTAGAATTTCCTCTTCCCTGTCGCATATAAGACGTGTCGCAACAGACTGAACTCTGCCTGCTGAAAGACCTCTTTTTACCTTTTCCCATAAAATCGGACTTATTTTATATCCCACCACTCTGTCAAGAATACGTCTTGCCTGCTGTGCATCAACAAGATTCATATCTATTGCACGGGGAGCTTTTATTGCCTCTTTTACGGCTGTTTTTGTTATCTCATTAAATGTGACTCTGCATTTCGACTCAGGATCAATACCCAAAGCCTTTGCTAAGTGCCAGCTTATTGCCTCTCCCTCACGGTCAGGGTCAGTTGCAAGCAGAACTTCATCTGCCTTTTTTGCCTCTTTTTTCAGTTCGGAAAGTAATTCGCCTTTACCTCGTATTGTAATATATTTCGGTTCAAAATTATTATCCACATCAACTCCAAGACTGCTTTTTGGCAAATCGATTACGTGTCCCATTGATGCTAAAACCTCGTAATTCTTACCTAGATATTTCTGTATTGTTCCTGCCTTTGCAGGTGACTCCACTATAAGTAGTATATTTTTTGACATATATTCCTCCTGATATTTATAACAGTTCATAGATATTTCCGTTAAGCTTTCTGACTATTCCCGAAAGTTCAAGCATTACAAGCTCCGAACTGATTTCAAAGCTTGGGATCTGTGTTATTCTTGCAATCTCATCAATATGAAGAGATTCATTGCCTAAGGTTTTTATAATCTGTATTTGCAACTCATTAAAACTGCTAAAGTCAAACTCCCTGAGCTTATCCCGCTGTTCCTTCTCCGCCTTAATTTCAGATAGGGGTGTTATTTCAATATACGGATATTC
>CAKSGP010000486.1 GCA_934454745.1 uncultured Clostridia bacterium | reverse complement strand
GAAGAAGGCAGATAACAAGCTGCCAATCAGAGATGATTCCAAAGAGGTTATTGTTCGCCTAAATAAACAGGTTATGCTTTCGCCTGAATTTATGGAGTTGTGGGGCAAAATTAAGCAAAAAACAGCATACAGAGTTCAGATAAACACGCAAACTTTAATAGAAAACTGTGTAAAAGAACTTAAAGCAATGCCTGAAATTCCAAAGGCAAGACTTGTTTCAAAAACTGCCGGCATTGACATTCGCAATGCAGGCGTAACCTATAACGAAACAGAGTTCAGGACGGAGGATTTGCAGGATACATATTCATCACTTCCGTACATACTTGGAATTATCAGCGAGGAAACCTTGATTAAAAAGTCAACAGCAGCAGAAATTATCAAGCAAAGCGGAAGAGCAAAAGATTTTTTGAATAATCCTCAAGGCTTTACGGAAAAATGTCTTGAAATTATCAGGAATAACCGCCACGCACTTGCGATAGACGGCATTAAATATGTAAAGCTGGACGGTAAGGAATACTATGCTCAGGAGATTTTCGATTCAAGCGAGCTTGTTGCAAATCTTGACAGAAATGCGGTTAAGGTTGCTCATAGTGTGTATGACCACATTATTTACGACAGTTCCACTGTCGAAAAGCCTTTCGCGTTGGCACTTGATAACGATCCTGATGTAAAGATGTTCTTTAAAATTCCTGATAGATTTAAGATCGATACACCGATAGGAAACTACAATCCGGATTGGGCTGTGCTTTGGGAGAAGAATGGGGAGCAGAAACTGTACTTTGTTATAGAAACAAAGGGAACAGAAAGTCTGTTTAACCTAAAAACACCCGAACAGCTTAAAATTCATTGCGGTAAGGAGCATTTTAAGGCACTTGGTAATGGTCTTGAAATGCACGGACCGATAAAGGATTGGGATAAGTTTAAGGTAAATGAATAACGAAGGGCAAGGAGTAATTTGATATGAGCAGAAAATTAGTTGCATATTTTTCGGCAAGCGGTACAACGGCAAAGGTTGCGGAACAATTATCTGAAGCAATCGGAGCGGATGTTCATGAAATAAGACCAAAAACAAAATACACAGATTCAGACCTTAATTGGAGGGACAGTAATTCACGCTCATCTGTGGAAATGAAAAATAAGAAATTCAGACCGGAAATAGCAGATGATAAGATAGACATTTCGCAATATGATACAATATTCGTGGGCTTCCCGATTTGGTGGTATGTTGCACCGACAATTATTAATACTTTCCTTGAAACTCATGACTTTTCAAAAAAGAAGATTGTTCTTTTTGCAACCTCCGGCGGGAGCGGATTTGGTAAAACAGCAGAGGAACTAATGGTAAGTCTTCAGGACGGCACAAAATTGATTGAGGGCAGAATCTTAAACGGAAATTATACAAATAAAGAACTTTCGGATTGGGTTGATTCACTGAAGGTATGAAAAGTTTTGAAACAGAGGATAAGTATATGAACGATATTCAAACAGAATCACCGTATTATATTTTTATAAACGGCGGATAAGCAATACTCTATGT
>CAKSGP010000485.1 GCA_934454745.1 uncultured Clostridia bacterium | reverse complement strand
ATCTTATCCTTTTCCTTTGGTTTCATTTTGCCGTGCATAAGGCCGATATTGATTTTCGGATATGACGCTTTAAGCTTTTCTGCCAGCTCCTCCGCATTTTCCAAATCGCTTTTTTCGGTTTCTGCTACTAATGGGCATACTACGTATGCCTGCATACCCTTATTAATGTTCTCTACGATAAAATTATATACCCGTATTCTTGTCTTGGAATTTACAGTATATGTCTTAACAGGCTTTCTCCCCGGCGGGAGCTCGTCGATTACAGAGATGTCTAAATCACCATAGAGAATGAGTGCAAGAGTTCTCGGTATGGGCGTTGCTGACATAATAAGCATATGTGGATTTTCACCCTTTGCCATAAGCTTTGCTCTTTGCTCAACGCCAAACCGATGCTGTTCGTCTGCCACAACAAGACCTAAATTTTTAAACTCCACATTTTCCTGTATGAGTGCGTGAGTTCCTATTATTACCTGAATTTCGCCTGATGCTGTTTTTTCTAAAATCTCTCGTTTTTCTTTAGACTTGGTACTGCCTGATAAAAACGCTGTTTTTATTCCGTATCGTTTAAACATGTCACCGATTGATACAGCATGCTGTTGTGCTAAAATTTCAGTAGGTGCCATCATTGCCGTCTGATAGCCGTTTTGGACCGCCATAAAAATGGATGCAGCTGCAACCGCAGTTTTACCCGAGCCTACATCACCCTGAACGAGCCTGTTCATCTGCCGTCCTGACATACAGTCACGGCATATTTCGTTTATGGTACGCTTTTGAGCTCCTGTAAGCTCAAAGGGCAGACTATCGGTAAGTGTTCTGATACACTTTACATCACTAAATATTTTACCGTCATTTTCAATATTTTTTTCTTTTCTTTCGCTTAATGCTAACTGTAATATCAAAAGCTCCTCAAACACAAATCTTGTACGTGCTATGTTATAGCTCTCAAAATCTGTTGGGAAATGTATGTTTTTCATTGCAAAATTAAGCTCGGCAAGCATATATTTCTCACGGAGATTAAGAGGCAAATACTCCTTGAGCTGTCCTGCCTCTGTGAGTGCAGTTTCCATTGTGCTCTGGACAATTTTTTGGGACAGATTCGCAGTAAGGGGATAAATAGGAATAATCTTTCCGGTAAAACGCTCATTTCCCGCTTTTTCAAATACAGGGGCTGTCATCTGTATTCTTCCCTGCTTGTTCCTTGTTACCATGCCGAAAAAAATATATTTCTCGCCAGCTTTAATATTGTTTTTTATGTACTTATTATTGTACCATACAATATTCATCATACCCGAATCATCAAAAACAACTAAAGACGTAATAAGCATATTACGTCTTACGTATCTGTCCTGAGGCTCCTGATATGCACTGACACTTATGCAAACAGTTTCACCTTCACAGCACTTAGATATTGGCTTTATAACGCTTCTGTCCTCATAAGTACGCGGAAAAAAATACAACAGGTCCTCTACTGTTTTTATCCCTTTTTTGTTAAAAAGTTCAGCACGCTTTTCGCCGACACCCTTTAAATACTGTATAGGTT
>CAKSGP010000484.1 GCA_934454745.1 uncultured Clostridia bacterium | reverse complement strand
ACTTAGGGAATACCTCATCGGAAGTGTTGGGACGAACTTTAAATACTGGATTTTTGTGGACTGTTATCGTGGCAGCCGCATTGATGATACGGTATATGCGATGTGATAAATATGATTTGGAAAGTGCAATAGAAGATATTTTATGTTTTATAGGTGCTTTCACATTTCCAATCTGTTTTTTAGAGATAGGTATTTATCTGGTGTTTCAAATACTTCGCAACGGGGAAGACAAGAAGATATATATTCGAAAAAATATTTTACAATTTATGACGTTTGTCTTAGGCGTTATTATGTTGCCGAGATTATTAACAAGTGCAGGTGGAGGTGTCAATCTTACAACCAAGTGGGATAGCATGGTTGAATTTTTTATCGCTAGACATTTCCTGTTTCCATTTATATGGCCGTTCTATCATAAGTTGACAGACAGCATAGTCATAGCACTGTTTTTGATTTATGCAATAGTAGTGCTATGGGCAGCGCTGCTTTCTGTGAAAAAGCATGGCGTAACGAATGCTTTTGTTCTGTATGCTGCGCTTACAGTTTCGGTTTGCGGCGCGTCGGCATATATGAGAAGAACGATGAGTGCGCTATTTGCAGATTATTCTTCCACGTACCCTGATAGATATTATTATGCATGTAATATATTGGCGTTGATGCTTGGAGTAGTAGCTATATTTATCATTATAAATGGTTCAAAATTGCCGAGAAAATACCCAAGTATTATTTGTTTAGTCACGGTAATGTACATGTGTTGCAATCCCTATCTGTTTAGCTTTACCTACGGCAACTATGCACCTGTATTAGGTGGGGAATATAAGGGGAGTTTAGTAGATAACTGTAAGGAGTCAATCCGGAAGCAGCGGATGAGTGAAAAAGCAAACAACCTGGTTGTAGATATATATCCCAATGGATGGACTATGGATATGCCGTTACAATATGCGTTAGCGACAGCAGAGGATAGTAATATTCGATAAGATGCAGCAGTGAAAGGAAACGATCTAAATTGAGCAGCAAAAGAACTCTATTATTCATCCCGATGTACAACTGTGAAAAACAGATTACACGGGTACTAAATCAACTCACGCAAGAAGTATGCAATTACATAACAGAAGTCATTATTGTAAACAACCGAAGCACTGATAATGGAGAGGAAGCAGTAGAGCAATACCTGAAATCAAGAGATATTCAGACGAAGGTAAAGTTGCTCCGTAATGATGAAAATTATGGCCTTGGCGGCTCGCATAAGGTCGCATTCGAATATGCGATTGATAATGGCTTTGACTATGTTGTTGTCTTGCATGGAGATGATCAAGGAAGAATTGCAGACTTTTTACCGCTTTTGAAAAGTAAAGATTATGAGAAATATGATTGCTGCCTTGGTGCTCGCTTTATGAAAGGTTCAGAACTGATTGGCTATGATAAGATTCGTATTTGGGGAAATTACGGATTTAATCTGATTTTCTCGCTCGTTGTAGGCAAATCGATTAAAGATTTGGGATCGGGTCTGAACATGTATAAGGTTGATACCTTGAAAAATCGATATTTTATGA
>CAKSGP010000483.1 GCA_934454745.1 uncultured Clostridia bacterium | reverse complement strand
ACATTTCTCATTGACCGTTTTTACGGCGTACAGAGAAAGATTGGTTTTGCCACTCACCCGAGTGTGAAGCAGCAGATTAAAGTGAGAAACAGATGTTTTGATGAATTTGATGTCTTTTTCAAAAATCATCTATCTGAGAAGTATGAGAGTTATAATGTTTTAAAATCAAGATGTTCAAATGACTTTGACCAGGTAATAACATGCAGTGATCAGTTATGGTCTCCGGCAGCATTGGGATCGGGGTTTTACAATTTGGCTTTTGCCGGAGATGATATCAATAAAGTATCATGGGCATCCAGTTTCGGTGTAAGCAGTATTCCGTGGTATCAAAAAAAGCGAACAAAAGATTATCTTGAAAAAATTAATTATATCAGTATGCGTGAGAACAGAGGCGCGGAGATTGTAGAAGAATTGACCGGAAAAAAAGTCCCGGTTTTAATGGATCCGGTCTTTGTATTTAATAGAAAGCAATGGGAAGCATTAATCCCGATAAATGAACCTGAATGGGAAAATTATATCTTCTGTTACTTTTTGGGTTCGAATAGTGAACGTAGAAAGGCAGCAGCGGAACTGGCTCAAAAAACAGGTTGTAAAATTGTGACAATACGACATCTGGATGAATTTGTAAAGAGCGATGAATCCTTTGGTGACATTGCTTTGTATGACGTAAGTCCGGAGAGATTCCTTAATATTATACGCAATGCAAAATACGTATTGACTGATTCTTTCCACGGCTGTGCATTTTCTATAATAAATGAAAAGCAGTTCATTGTATTTAATCGTTATTCTGATGCATCTGTGAATTCAAAAAATTCAAGAATTGATACAGTGTGTGCGAATACAGGGTTAGATGAGCGCAGATATAACAGGGAAATGCCAATATCGGAACAAATTGATCAGCCGATAAACTACGAAAAGGTTAAAATCATTTTAGATGAGTATGCATCAAATACAAGATTATACTTGAAAGAGGCATTAAAAGTAAAATAATAGCAAGCAGCGAGGTATGAAGAAGGCAGATTGTATGATGAGTTTGACTAATGTTCGCTGCTTGAGAATATGGAGCGATATGGGTGTATGATTAACATAACAGATAAGACGAAGTGCTGCGGTTGCACGGCGTGCGCTGACGCTTGTCCTAAAAACTGTATTACAATGGAATGTGATTATGAGGGGTTTTTATATCCAAAGGTAGATTTGGATATGTGCGTTGAATGCAACGTATGTGAGAGGGTATGTCCTCAGAATAAGGAAATAAAAGAAACCACGGTTTTGCCGGTAACTGTTGTTGCGAGAGATAAACGAAATGATGTCCTTTCAATCGGAACTTCCGGAAGCATTTTTACTTCAATTATGGAACATGTTTTGCAAAAAAACGGTATCGTGTACGGTGTAGTTGTTGATGCGGACAGAGTTGTAAAGCATATCAGGGTTGATTCCTTTGGGGATTGCAATTTGACAAAAATTCCGTGTTCTAAGTATGTAAGAAGCGAGATTAGAGGCATTTTTCCAAAGGTAAAACAGGATTTGCAGTCAGGGAGATTTGTATGT
>CAKSGP010000482.1 GCA_934454745.1 uncultured Clostridia bacterium | reverse complement strand
AAAAGTTTATGGACATAAAGTGCCGTATGTCAGGCTTGCGTCCTGACGCTGTTGTTATTGTTGCAACTGTAAAGGCACTTAAATACAACGGCGGCGTTGCAAAAGACAATCTGAAGGAAGAGAATGTGGAAGCGTTATCAAGAGGTATATCAAACCTTGAAAAGCATATTGAGAATATGCAGAACTTCGGAACCCCTGTTGTTGTAGCACTTAACCGATTTGCCACAGATACAGATAAAGAGCTTGAAACAGTAGTTAAGTGCTGTGAAAAGTACGGTGTTAAATGCTCGATGTGCGAGGTATTTGCAAAAGGCGGCGAGGGCGGCACCGAGCTTGCACAGTATGTTATTGATGTAATTGATAATAATCCTGCTCAATATAAGCCGGTATATGATGTTAACGACTCAATTGAAAATAAGGTTGAAAGTATTGTAAAGAACATTTACGGAGGTAACGGAGTTATATTCTCAAATAAGGCTAAAAAGGCAATTAAACAGTTAGCTGAACTTGGCCTTGATAAGAAGCCTGTATGCATAGCAAAAACTCAATATTCATTATCGGATAATCCGTCACTGTTAGGACGTCCGCAAGGCTTTGATGTTGAGATTAAAACCGTGCGTATTTCAAATGGTGCAGGATTTATTGTAGCAGAAGCAGGGGATATAATGACAATGCCGGGGTTGCCAAAAGTACCTGCTGCTGAAAATATAGATATTGATGATAACGGTATCATATCGGGGTTGTTCTGATGCAGATTTATGAATCATACTCTTATAATGATACACAAAAAATTGCTGCAGAAATTGCCGGTTCGCTAAAGGGTGGCGATTTTATTGCAATGTACGGTGACTTAGGCGCAGGTAAAACCGCATTCGTTCAGGGACTTGCTAAAGCCTTGGGAATAACGAGTAATATTACAAGCCCTACCTTTACTATTATAAACGAATATGAGGGACGACTGCCTCTTTATCATTTCGATGTATACAGAATTGCAGATTGTGACGAAATGTATGAAATCGGATATGATGAATATATAAGCGGTGATGGAGTATGCATCATTGAATGGGCAGAGCTTATAGAAGAAATGATACCGGAAAATGCGGTATGGATAAAAATAGAGAAAAACTTGGAAAAAGGAATTGATTACAGAAAGATTACATTCGGAGGTAAGGAATAATGAAGATACTTGCCATTGAGGCGTCCGGTTCTGCCGCAAGCGTTGCGCTTACGGAGGATAATGTACTTAAGGCTGAATTTACGCTTAACCATAAAATGACGCATTCGCAGACACTTATGCCGCTTATAGACGAAATCAAAAAATATCTTGAGCTGGATATGGACGATATCGACTTTGTTGCCTGCTCGGCAGGCCCCGGCTCGTTTACAGGTTTAAGAATAGGTGCGGCAACGGCAAAGGGAATTGCCATGGGCATCAATAAACCTATTGTACCTGTTTCAACACTGGCGGCACTGGCATATAATGTTTATATGACAGATGCAGTAATCTGCCCAATTATTGACGCAAGACGCAGACAGGTTTATACAGGCATATAC
>CAKSGP010000481.1 GCA_934454745.1 uncultured Clostridia bacterium | reverse complement strand
TTGTCAAGAATAGGCCGTCATAGAAATCTGAACAAGCTAAGGGATAAATACGACAAGGTAGGCAGGTCGGCAAAAGACACATCCAAGTTGTATTACTATAGTAATTACACAATTCCATATTTGCATGTTTGCTGCAAAAAAGAGTGGTATGCAGATACGGTGATGCTGCCGGTTGGAGAGGATCATTTTTCCTGCCCGATAGGATATAAAGAGATCTTGACGGAAGTATATGGAGACTATATGCAGCTGCCACCGGTCGAGCAAAGAAAACCGACGCATATAAGGTTGGATGCGGAGTAATAAATAGGTATCGGACAGAATAGTTAGTCCGCATTTTGCATGCCGAATCTCCAAAGCATGATACCGAAGATGATACACAGGAGAATCATCAGGGTTAAGTATAGCCAGGATGCCCCCATAATGGAATATTTTTTTACAAATAACGGGGAAAATATATAAGCGAAAACAGCTACGATACCATAGCCGATTGCCTGATTGTTTTGTATACGTAAAATAGTCATTATGTTGGCAAACAATCCGGATAAAGCAAGGAAACCGCCTCCGAGGAGCAGTACAAGCAGTTCGCTTTTGTAGAGGGTTAGGTCTGTATTATATAGTAAAGACAGCATGGGAACACCTATAAAGAAAGCACCAAGTTCGCAGATAAAGGTAATGGCGATAACGGCGAGTATCTGTAAGCGGAACAAATGATAAAACTCCTTTTTTTGGCGATCTTTCCACATAAAAGACATTTTGGTAACTAAGGGATTAAATATAAAATTGTTTAGAAGGCTGATGACAAAAACTGGCATAGCGATAAAGCCATAGCAGGCTTGAAGTTCGTCGTTGAGTTGGCTGTCAATTGCGTATTTTGGGGCATTCCCAATATAGAAAGATAAAAAACTTCCCAAAAATAAAGGAAAGCAGGTTCCTAATAGTGTAATTATATTATGAGGCTGTGCCTGTTCGGTGCTTCTGTGGAAGGAAGGCTGAACAAGGCACAAAAAAAATGTAAGGATAAGTGTGGAAAAAAATGTTGTAATTATAAGGGCAGACAGTAAATTCCGGGAAAAAATAACACAAAGACCGAAGACCACAATGGTCAAGCCCATTCGAAGTGACATAATTTTCCCCGAGATATCAAACCGATCCTCGTGTTGATAATGTGCCAGATAAACATCTTCGACAGAGTCAATTAATTTGAAAATGCACATCCATAAAATAACATATGTTTTGTTTTCGGTATAATTATTCTTCTGTTGAGAAATTAATATGTATATGATTGAAAAAGCAAACATAAGCAGGGTGGTTATAACTCGGGAATAGAGGTACTCTTTAAAATTGAACTGATTCTTCATGTCTGAAACCTGAAAATTATGCATGCCATATTTTCCTATGTTTAAAAATAAATTGGCACTGGCATATGCAAGTGTGAATATGCCGGCAGAATATAAATCTAATGTCCGCGTAATAATCATAAGCATTATAACGGATTGAAAAGCCATAAGCATACTGCCAATCATATTCCATACAAAGCTGGATTTATCGATATTTTTAC
>CAKSGP010000480.1 GCA_934454745.1 uncultured Clostridia bacterium | reverse complement strand
TCATAGGATTTCCGATACCTCGGTTTACTATCATATCCATATCCCCGTAGGTGTAGTGTCCGCCGAAATACTTAGGAAAAAGCATAGACGAACCGCTTGCCCAGGAGGACTTTGGTGCACAAACTCCCTTGCCGTTAGGAAATCGTACCTGACCGCCGTGCATATGCCCTGATATTATAAGGTCAAATCCGTTATCACGCAATAAATCCATATGGTTTGCTCTGTGAAACAGGACAATATGGTAATTATCGGTTTTCTCTATTTTATCAATTGATTTTCTTACATTATTTGAAATAGTATTTCCATCTTCGGAGAAGGGATCCTCAATACCGCTTAAGGTGATCTCGGAATCACCCCGTGTAAGCGTAACGGAGCTGTCGTGGAGCGTAACCGTTCCCGTTTTGTCAAGCTCACTCTGGAAAGTCGCATAATCACTTCGTCTTAAATCGTGATTACCTGTAACGGAATAGACATCTGAAATAATAGCCAGCTTTTTTGCAAGATTTATTCCCGGTATATACGAGCCCTTGTCGTCGGCGAGATCGCCTGTAATCACTATAATATCAGGGCTTTCGCCTTTAATCTCTGCAACAAGCCCCGGCACAACCGAGGAGTGTACATCTGAAATCTGAACGATCCGAAACCCGTCAAATTCAGCCGGTATTTTATCCGAAGCAATTGTATAATGTGTGGTTTCAAGGCGGTTATCAAGTCCCTTTGCAACAACCAAAGCACCGCCTGTTATTGCCGCACCCTTAAAAAAAGTCGATAATTTCATAGATAAGACCTTTATATCCTTTCGCAAAACTTAAGTTTAAATTTATCTCCTTAGGACAAACATTCTAAGATATAATTTATATATATTATACCACAAAATCTGGAATAATACAATTATTTTTAATAAAAAGTGTTTCTGTACTTGAAAATAGAAAAGAAAAATGATATAATATCATTAGCTTTTTGTGTCGATGAGATCGACAGAATGGAGATTATATGGCTACAACTGTAATAACAAAAGAGCAATGGGCAGAATCAGAAAGGTTCATATTAAAGCTTAAGGAAAACAATGCAAGGTTTAGGGTATCAAACGGTCGTCCCCGTCTTGCACATACAGAAACTTATGGCTGTCAGCAGAACGTAAACGATACCGAACGTATACGCGGTATGCTTAATAAGGCAGGCTTTATGTTTACGGATAATGCAGAGGAAGCAGATCTTGTTATCTACAACACCTGTGCAGTGCGTGAAAACGCAGAACAGCGTGTTTTCGGACGGCTTGGAATTTTAAAACACATAAAAGAAACACGTCCTGATATGATAGTTGCTGTATGCGGATGTATGGTACAGCAGGAGCATATATGTGAAAAAATCAAGAAGGTTCATAACCACGTGGATTTGATTTTTGGGACTCATTCCCTTTACCGTATGCCTGAGCTGTTATATAAAACTATTGAGGAAAATAGAAAAGTGGTTGATATAACAGATTGTGACGGAGTAATATCGGAGGATATACCGATTTTGCGTGACAAAGAGGAAAAAGCGTGGGTATCTGTAATGTAC
>CAKSGP010000479.1 GCA_934454745.1 uncultured Clostridia bacterium | reverse complement strand
CCATCTGCCTATGTTTTTGAAAATAAAATTTATTTTCTATGTACGGAGAACCCACGATTGTATTATTTACTTTTACTGCATTTTATATACAGTTTATGTTATCTTTGATATTTCCTTTTTCAGTCTGCCTATGATACGTTTTTCAAGCCGTGATATATATGACTGAGATATACCGAGCATATCGGCGACTTCTTTCTGCGTTTTCTCATTTCCGCTTTTTAAGCCAAATCTAAGTTCCATTATCCGCTGTTCTCTGGCAGATAATTTCTGCATAGCGGTGTATAACAGTTTTCTGTCCACTTCGTCCTCAATATTTTTGCAGATAACATCATTTTCTGTCCCCAAAATATCCGAAAGCAATAACTCGTTCCCGTCCCAGTCAACGTTCAGCGGTTCGTCAATCGAAACTTCGGTTTTGGTATTTGAATTTTTTCTGAGGTACATCAATATTTCGTTTTCTATACACCTTGACGCATATGTTGCCAATTTAATATTTTTATCTGTTTTAAATGTATTAATCGCCTTTATAAGTCCTATTGTGCCTATTGAAATTAAATCTTCAACATATATTCCCGTATTTTCAAACTTTCGTGCAATGTACACTACCAATCTTAAATTATGTTCTATCAGTACCTTTTTGACATATTCATTGTCGCTTTCAAACTTTGACAATATCTCCTCTTCTTCCTCTTTTGACAATGGCGGCGGCAGTGTATCACTTCCGCCTATATAAAAAATCTCCTCAGTAAAATCCGTGTCCCGATAAAACTCATTTATCTTTATTTTGAGTTTTTCGGACAATATTTTCAGCAATTCAAACACATTTGTCCCTCCTTATGATGTTAAAACTATGATGCCAAATTCAAATCGCACTCGGATTTATAAGTGCGTGATAATCTTCATTTGCGGACAACTTCCCGTCATATACTCCGACTATCACATCGCTTATATATTTCCCGTCTTGGATAATACGCATATAATCGGGACGAAATCCCATAATAACTCCGCCGTCCGTTCCCAATGCCTTAAACGGTATTATGTATATTTTCTGCCCGTCTTTTTGTAAATTAATTATTTCATCTGTGTATGTATTTTCCGTCACTACAACAGGCAGTCCCGTACTTTGTTCAAACAACGCATTTCCCGTATCGACCAAAGCACGCAATATCGTATTTTTGCCGTTCACCCCTATCTCTATATTATAAAACTGCCGTTTTCTGCCCCCTTTTATTCCTTTTATATATATAGTGATTAATATATATGCAAATCCGCTTGCGGCAAGCAAATATATTATCGATATGTCAAAATATATCACACCGTTTTTGACAACAGCTCCGATTTTAGTCCCCAAACCTGTCATATAAAGCGACACAAATACCGTTCCGCCGAACAATATATTTGTTCCGTAAAAGCCGATAACATATTTAATAAAATTTTTCCTGCCCTTTGGACTGAATGTTATCCATACCAATATCAGCGATACAATAAATTTTGCCGCCAAACTGTACAAAAATGATATATCGCAAAAAAATATTCCCACAGAATACAACGCCCCCAGTGC
>CAKSGP010000478.1 GCA_934454745.1 uncultured Clostridia bacterium | reverse complement strand
GGACATGGCTATGCCAAAGACTGAGATTACCGAAAAAAAGATAATCTATATGATCCCGGTGTATTTTACGCCATTAAAATCAAACACAGAACTCGATGCAGAGCTTATCAGGATGTTGATTGAAAAGGAGTATCAAACTGCCGGGATAAAGCCATCGGATGTAGAAACAGGCGCAGTGATTATTACCGGTGACACAGCTAGAAAAACAAATGCAGATAAGGTTTTATCGAGTATAAGCGAATTTGCAGGTGATTTCGTAGTTGCAACAGCAGGCCCCAGACTTGAAAGCATTCTTGCCGGAAAAGGAAGCGGCGCGGCACAATATTCTATTGATACCATTGAGACAATTTGCAATATGGATGTAGGAGGAGGAACTACAAACACAGCGACATTTTATAACGGAAGTTGTACTGATGCAGACTGTATGGACATTGGAGGCAGATTAATCAGACTTTCGCCGGGGACTAAAACTATAGAATATATTTTCCCCAAGATAAAGCAGCTGGCATTGGAAAATGGGATTGATATAAGAGCAGGCGGAGAAATCACAGATGAACAAGCCCAAAAAATATCAAAAATCATGGCGCGTGCAATGCTCGAAAAAATTAATCCTCAAACGAAAGATAAGAATTTCTTTTTCTTATGTACGGAAAAGGATACTGAACATCTTATGCTTAAAAAGCCTGATGCGATAAGCTTTTCGGGCGGTGTTGGGAAACTGGTTTATGAAGCTGAAAGAAAGAACAAATTTGTGTATAACGACATAGGAGTATTTCTTGCAGATGCAATAAAAAAAGAAGTTGAAAAATGTGACATTAAACTTGTCAAACCGACAGAAACAATAAGTGCAACTGTAATCGGAGCAGGAAGTCATAGTGTTGATGTAAGCGGAGGCACAATTGCAATTACCGAAGTCAATAAGCTTCCACTTAAAAATATCCCTATTATCAATATGCATGACGTTCTGGACACACCAGAGGGTGAGCTTGAAGCAAATTTTAACCGGCAGCTAAGGTGGATTCAGGAAACTGATGCGACACAAAATGTTGCAATAAATATTAATGTGGAAAGAAGAATGGGTTTCAAGGATATTACAGCATTAGCAGATAAGATTATTTGCATTGCCGGAAAACTACTGAAAATTCAGGATACCTTGATCATTATTATCTATGGGGATTATGGAAAAGTACTGGGTCAAAGTCTGGAAATGCGCTTACCTGATGGTAAAGGGGTTATTTGCATTGATGCGATTGACATTGCAGGTGGTGATTATATTGATATTGGCAGACCTGTGGGCGTTGCAGATTCTGTACCGGTAGTAATAAAAACAGTAGCTTTTAGTTATTAAAGAACAGGAGAATGAAGGAACATGTTATTAAAAACAAAACTATTTGATAAGATTTATAGTTTCAGTTCCGTTAAGGAAGTCCTTGCAAAGGCAGGTGACTTAAAAAGTGGAGAAGTACTTTGTGGCATTGCAGCTGAAACAGAACAAGAAAGATTAGCAGCCAAGATGGTTTTAAGCAACTTCCTTATTTCTGACATAAGAAACAATCCGGTTGTTCCT
>CAKSGP010000477.1 GCA_934454745.1 uncultured Clostridia bacterium | reverse complement strand
TATTACAGTCTCCGTCTGAATCTTTATATTTCACCTTGACCTTTTCTACTGTAAAATCAAACATATGGTTTGTAATCGTCTGATTTTTCCTCTCTTTTTTAGAATCATTAAAATTTCGGTTGTTTTTAGAATTGTAATGCTATTCTACAGATATTTGATTTGGCATGCACTATAAGTTTTATTATAATGCTTAAAAAACAACTGTTTTTCCGTCAAATGAAACATCAAATCCGCATTTTTGAGCATATGGTATTATATCATCATAAGCTGCAAGGCAGTTATGCGAAAAGTGATTTAAACAAAATTTTGTTGCATCATCCGCATTTCCGGTTTGTTTAAGCCTGTCAGCAAATTTACAGCAAGTATCTATCCCCATATGACCGATTTCCCAACCGGTTAAAATACCGCCTGTGCAATCAAGCGATACAAGATCAAAATACATTCCGCTGTTTTCAAGCCATTTCCATACCTCTTCTCTCAGCATACCGGTATCATGCGCATAAAGTAAAGTGGATTTTTTATCACTAATTGCATATATAACCGCCGAGGATTTGGAATCATGACACGCCGGTAACGGCGTAATACTGTAATTCCCAACTGAAAAGGTCTCAAACGGTTTGATTAAATGTGCTACAACACGCTCATTCATAGAGCATCGCGTTATAGTTTCTTTTGTTTTCTCATACACATCCGTCCAGCCGTAAATATTAAAAGCTGTTTTCTTTTGTAAATGAGCAAATCCAGCTTTGCGCATCTCTAAATCGGCAGGATAAAAGTGGTCGCTATGCGAATGAGTTACTATGCAATGCTGTATTTTTTCAAGCGCTAATCCATGTGTCAAAACATGATGATATGTATCTGCTGGAAAATCTATAAGCAGGCTATCGTCTATTACTGCCTGTGAACGCGTACGAATATTTTTTCCACCTGCTTTTCGCGCCCGTTCACATGCAGTGCAGTTGCAAAACATTCCCGGAAATCCTTCAGCTGCCGCCGTGCCCAAATACTGTAGCTTCATACCAACATTCCTCCTTATAGTTATATATGTTTTAACACTTTATTTTATCGGTTTGTAATTTATGCTTTAATTGACTTCCCCATACTTTATTGCCGTATAATTCAAGCCATATATGCCAAAATCCAAAACAACAAAACTGCCCTTAATTGTAATGCTTATACACTGGATGCTTACCCGTAACATGGTAGTAATTATCCCTCAGATACAAGAGCTTGTCTATCTGCTTTTAAAGTATTAGAATAAAGGACCGAAGCCTGTGGCAGTATCACTTGCAACATCCATACCGCCTGATGGTTGCGATGGCTTATCCTCGGAGTTCTGGTTCTTATTATCGGCTGAGCTACCGTCTTCGGTAGTTTCTTTGTTATCGTCCGCACCCTTGCTATCGGTTTTATCTTTATTATCAGCCGCACCTTTGTTAGCGGTCGTATTTTTATTATCTGACGCACTTTTATTATCTGATGCGGTTTTGTTGTCAGCCTTCTCAGAATTGTTTTTCTGCGAAGTACCGCCGTTACTCTCATCATCGGTCAATCGGCTGAAATCAATGC
>CAKSGP010000476.1 GCA_934454745.1 uncultured Clostridia bacterium | reverse complement strand
AAATTTTCTAACTGTTCTTCCATATTATTTGCATGAGCAACAATTTTTAAAATATCTGCGCCCCTCCGCTTATGTTCAAAAGCAATTTGCAAAACCCGTTCAGCTGTCTTATATTTATTAACATGCGAAGACATCACAACCTCTGCGCCTTTTGCATGAATCCTGCCGATAAGCTCTTTTTGTTTATTAATTGCATCCTTATCATCGGTCAACTCATCTTCAGCCTTAAAAAACATATCGCCCGGGGCGTCACAAAGAGTAGCGCCATAATCGATATAATCAATCAACTCCGCAGCAAGCTCATCGTATGATAAATCGGCATTCTGACTGAGTTTATAGTTTGTTACATATATCGGCTTATCTTCACAGGACTCAAAAATTTTTGCACTATTTCAGGTGTGTGAAATTTTCTGGGCAAGCTTTCCATTTGTATTCCGAAGGCCTCTGCCTTGGAATAGAGTGCTCTCTTTATTTCAGAAATACAATTGACATCGTTTTGCGTTTGCTTTATCATAACGGTCATCAGTGGCTTATCGTAATTCAAAAATGAAGCTTTCATTTATTTAATCTGCCTTTCTGCGAAAGCCACAAACAAAGTTCCGAGTCGCAGTTTATGCCTTCGCTAATAATTCTTTCAAACTATTATTTATGTGCAAATTGCTGACATCAATTATTATTTAAATTACTATCTTTATAGTGAATTTCTTTAGATATGAAATTATCATCACAGTTTTCGTAATAATCTTTCTTTTCAAATGTTAGTTTTTCCCAATCCGCAGGAGCATCACCGAAATCGGGTATATCAAGAAGCCGACCGCCCTGCATAGCGTTCTCATGCGCCACAAGTCCTGAAACTAAACATCTTGCAGCGGCCCAAGCGTTATTCGGAGGTAGTTTTCCACTTACAACAGCACGTACAAAATCGTCTGCGAGGAATGGATGAGAGTTCATATGATGACCTGTTATCGGAGTTCTGAATGTTTTAGGTAATCTGCTTAGATCCTGAATAGGAGAAGCACCTATTATTATCGGAAAACTCGCCCTGACATTTGGATCATCTCTTGTATACTTTAAATAATTGTCTGTTTCGCCCTTCATCATTTGAGTGTATCCTATAGGTAGAAGCCTTTCAGAAACATCTTCGGTAACAACCTTTCTATGCTTACCATTTCTGTCTACCATTTCGGTTGTTTGATAGATATGCTTATCTGCTACACATTCATAAGCTCCATCTTCCCCATAAAAACAAGCAATGTACGATGAAGGTTTTTTAATGCCGACTCTTCGAAATTCATTTATACGAACCACGCCGCCCTGAGAGGTTTTGAATAATGCAGTCTCGTTACTAAATGGATTGTTAAATTGATTTTGTCCGTCTTCACCGTAAATTTTATCCGGAAAGTCATCGCGAAGTCCCATACAGGAAACCTGAGTAAAATGGTCATCAATCGCTGAAAGAACCATAGAAATTGAGTGAGTGGAATAGTACATCGGTGGGATTCCATTTGAAGGATCTTGCTTCATCCCCTCTTTTAAGGGCCACATTTCACGAGCATCATGATAATACTGTGA
>CAKSGP010000475.1 GCA_934454745.1 uncultured Clostridia bacterium | reverse complement strand
TGTAATGGGTACGGAAAAGAAGTCCCATGTTATGAGCGATAAGGATAAAAAGGTTACCGCTTATCATGAAGCAGGTCATGCAATAGTTTCCTACTATCTGCCGACTCAGGACCCCGTTCATCAAATTTCCATTATTCAGCGCGGTATGGCGGCAGGCTACACAATGTATCTTCCTACCGAGGAAAAGGGTCACACCTCACGCAATCAGATGTTAGAGCAGATATGCTCATTGCTCGGCGGCCGTGCGGCGGAGCAGCTTACACAGGATGATGTTTGTACCGGTGCGTCAAACGATATTGAACGCGCTACCGATTTAGCCCGTAAAATGGTCACTAAATTCGGTAGGAGTGATAAGCTGGGTCTTGTAACCTACGGTCACGATAATAATGAGGTATTCTTGGGCAGAGATTTCTCCTCAACCCCGAATTATTCCGAAAAGACTGCTGCGGCAATTGACGAGGAAATTGAGTCTGTTGTTATGAAGCAGTACACAAAGGCGCTTGATATTCTCAATAAAGCAATGCCCAAGCTTCACGATGTTGCTAAGGTTTTGTTTGAAAAGGAAAAGATTACAGGCGACGATTTCAGAGCTATAATGGATGCTTAATAAGTTAAAAACCGCGTTACACCCGAAAGAGGAAGTAACACGGTTTTTTTATTTGTATGATACGGGAGATGACAGGTCGGTAATAAATTTAACATTTTTAAACTGCTTTTCCAACATATTTTTAAGCGGTTCAATTACCGTATTTTCGGTTTCAAAATGACCGGCGTCAAACACCGTAACTCCGAGATTAACAGCGTCGATAAAGATGTTATGCTTAACATCAGCAGTTATTAAAGCGTCGCATTTATGCTTTTTAATTTCATAAACATAATTTCCGCCGCTGCCTGAGCAAACCAAAACATTTTTAATTGTTTTGTCGGGAAGATTGTATTTAACCCGTGTATTAAGCGCTGCGTTTATACTCTCAGCAAGCACACTCGACAAAACAGGCTCGCTTAAAGAGCCTTTATTTATTATAAAACCGTCTGCGGCAGTGATTTTTTTGACATCGCAAAGCCCTAAAGCGTTACAGAGCGAGTCATTTACGCCGCCCTTGCCTATATCAAGGTTTGTGTGCATTGAAATGACCGCAATCCCATTTTTAATAATCTCATAAACAGGAGAGCCTGCAAGCACGGATTTTAACGGCTCAAATATTACGGGATGATGCGTAATAATTAAGTTACATCCGTTTTTTACAGCCGTATCGATTACGGGCAGGGTGCAGTCAAGCGCTATTACGGCACCGCTCACATAAGCCTCGGGATCACCCGTTAAAATGCCCGGATTATCAAAATCACAGGCAGTTTCAACGGGAAAATTAAGGTTAAGAAAATCAAAAATCTCTCGAACTTTCATATTATGCTTTCTTTGTAAACGAATCCTTTAATGCCACCGTGCGGTTAAAAACGATTTTTTCCGCAGTGCTGTCGGTATCGACGCAGAAATAGCCCTGACGCATAAACTGGAATCCGGCAGGCGCCACAGCGTCTGCCAAACCGGCCTCCACCTTGCAGTTCTGCAAAA
>CAKSGP010000474.1 GCA_934454745.1 uncultured Clostridia bacterium | reverse complement strand
TATAAAGGGAAAGGAGTTAGAGCAGAAGGGTATGAACAAAACCACAACAAAGCTGACCAAGGTTAATGAGTTGTATCGAGCAGATGTTCCGCCGAGGGCGTGCAGCGTTTATTTATATTTATTTCAGCGTTGCTATAACAAGGACTCCTGCTTTCCGGCTATAGCAACTATCTGTTCAGATACAAAACTATCCCGAAGCACTGTCAAACGTGCCTTGAACGATTTAGAACGAGCAGGATTTGTCAAACGACTCACAAGACACAGAGATAACGGCGGTCAAACGAGCAATCTGTATATGCTTGCAGATTAAAAAAACATAAAATGGTGGAAACGCAATGAGTCTGCCCACAAATAGGGTTCCTGAAAAGCGAATTGCTTTTTGGGAGGAGGAAAGGGCAATGTAGCAGGTGACTGATTTTTGGAAAAAATCGGAACAGGCGAAGTCTGCCCTTGACGAGAACCGGGGGGAGGTTCATTGTGAACCACCATGAAGACTAAACCCTAATAGGGGTAATTGGATAAAAAAATATTATTAAAACCTAAGTTATAGTTGTAATTGCACATAATGATCTATAATTTTTTGTATGATGTTTAGAAATTATAAAAAATGAGTGAGAAGTCATCAATAATTATTGTGTTTTTTGTCAAGAAGTGTTATAATGAAATAAACACGCTAATGCGATGGAGGAATCGAAATGGATGTATCATACAAAAAATTATGGATTATGCTGATCGAAAAAGGGATAAAGAAGGACCAACTGATTGCTGACGGAATGTTTTCTCGTGCCACATTAACCAAAATGAATAAGAATGAGAATGTTGCTCTGTCGGTGCTTGTAAATATATGCAGATACTTAAAATGCGACATCGGAGACATTATGGAAGTTCTTCCCGAAGGTGATACCGATTGATATATGTTTGTGAAACTTGTAATATTATCTTTTTCAATGACTTGACAGATAGTTGTATTCGTTGCGGAGGAGAAGATATTAGAAATGCAGATGACTATGAAATAGCAGACTTTATTGGTTCGATATTTTTGGATAAAGACGAGGTGGATAGTATATGCGAGAGCGAAAAGAAGTAATAGAGTTTTGTTTAGGGTTGATTGGTACATACGAGGACTATCCGTTTCACGATTTCAATTGGACAGTTATGAGGCATAAAGATAACAAGAAAATGTTTGCAGCCATTTATGAGCATAAGGGAGATATATGGGTAAATGTTAAGTGCGATCCGAACCTTACATATATGTGGAGGAACAGTTTCGAATCAGTTGTTCCGGCATATCACATGAATAAGGAGCATTGGATCTCAATTATTCTTGACGGCAGCGTACCGGAGGATGATATTAAGGCGATGATTAGCGACAGTTATGATTTGACGGCGAATAAATTGAAGCGATAATAAATTTGAAAGGCTAAAAGGAATATATGATTAAAATATTATTTGTCTGTCATGGAAATATCTGCAGAAGTCCGATGGCAGAGTTTGTTATGAAAAATTTAGTAAATAAAAAGGATATGGCAGATCAATTTGAAATTGCTTCTGCCGCAACCAGTACAGAGGAAATCG
>CAKSGP010000473.1 GCA_934454745.1 uncultured Clostridia bacterium | reverse complement strand
GATGTTTCGGGGGATACAAAAAGAAAAATACAAAATGTCAATAATTTTATTAATTTTGAAAGAACTCAATATTATGATAACACTGATACCGATGTGCAAGATTTGGATTTTGAATGGAGTACTGCGGCACAGGATAATTATGTAGGTTATGCTTATTTTGTATATGACTATCCGTCGCCGCCGAGCATGACATTTAGTGCAAAGGGAATCGGCACACAACAGAATTTGAATATCAATAATATGCGTGATGTATATTTCTTTGAAAAAACAAACGAACAGGGAAATATAGTGGGATATACGCTTAAAACAGATGCTTTGCTTGCAAAGATGAGGGAACTTGGTATATATAAACTGGCAGTTACTGCAAATTTGAATTTTAACGGCAAGTGCGATAACAACCAAGTATTTTCAAAGACCTGTACACTTATAAGACAGGAGTTTTCATTTGATGAAGCAAAGGTTATAACAAGTCCGTATACACCGTTTAAGGATAACAATTACTTTAACTCGGATTATGAAAGCGTAAAGATTGAAGTTCCTGTTACCGAAAGAGATAATTACAATGCGTCAAACATTGCTAAAAGTCTTGCGAAAATTATGGAGAATAGATATATCAGACTTTATTATGACAGACTGGGCAGCAACGGTTATTCAGAAATGGATAATGTGCAGGTGTCCGGCAGAAAACTGATACTTGAATTTAAAGTTCCGAAAGAGTATTTAAACAATGACAGTGTTGGAATGAAACTTAGCATGGCAGAGCTTAGAGCCGCAGACAATTCTATGTCATATTATTGCGATGATTGGGTATATGATTTTAATTCCAAATACAAGATTGATACAAAAGGACCGGAATTGACATTAAAAAATGAAAAATCAGAACCTGTAAGTAATTTTGATACATACAAGCAATCGCAAAAGTTTATTTTGGACTCTACAAAAATACCGTACATGAATAATAATGAGTCATTCTTCTCATACAAACTATACAGCTCGGCGGACAAAACAAGTGAGATAAAACTTACAAGCAAATATACCACAGGAACGGAAATGACGCCGTATTCGGCAGGAACGGTTTATGAAATAAATCCGAAAGAAAAATTGGAGGGTGATTATTACCTTGAAGTAAAAGCATCGGATTTTGCCGGCAATAAGTCGGAAACTCATGCAGATGTGGTAAGAATTGATAAACTTGCACCGAGAGCGTCATATACAAAGAAAGAAGTTGCGGTCGGCAACGCAAAACGAATTGAGTATACATTCAATATGCAGGATATATCGGGAACGGGTAAACTTTGCTATTGTATTGTAAAAGACGGTGACCCGATACCGAGCAGTACAGAATCAGCCGGAGAACAAAGCGGAGCGGTAAACACGATTTTTGGAAAATGGGCATTTATCAGACAGTCAAAGGGTGCACAAACCGTAGTTATAAATGTTGCGGCAGGCGAAACATTTAAGGGTACTTTGTACTATTATACAGTTGATGCTGCCGGCAACAGTTCTGTAAATGATACGTCAGTCAATAAAAAGAGCGGATATAATTATATAGATGCAAGTTTGGATAATGAAAATCT
>CAKSGP010000472.1 GCA_934454745.1 uncultured Clostridia bacterium | reverse complement strand
TCACTGTAATGCGTACCGTAAATACCTATCCCCAAATAATTGCCGCCTATTTTAAATTCATTTTCACTTTCCGTTTTGTCATAGTTTTCATACGGCACATCTTCTTTAAAATACAGTTTAAATTTCTTTGAAAAAAGGTTGATTGTATACTTGTGTTTCCGATTGCCCGTCGGAGTACGAATTTCGTTATAGAGCTTGTATTGTTTTGTCTTTTCATGCCAGGTGGACGCCTCGACAGTCCCCAGTGCATGAACATATCTGACATTTGCACTGTCATTGTTAAGTATAGTACCGGAAATCACAACTTCGCCTGCCAAAACCGCATCGCCTGATTCAAAAGATGTTGTGCCCTCTTTAACGGTAACTTTTTTTATCAATCCGTCACGCATTGCCACCACATCGCACGGCATATTTTTATCCACAATCATAGGTGGAAGTATCTTTTCCCTTATTTCGATTGTAGCCTTTGAACCCTCGATATATACCCATGCCCACGCAATATCATTAACACGATTTAATATAATATCACGAATTTTTTGTATATCTTTAAGCTGACTTTTTCGTGCACCCTCATATACTCCTGCCTCTTTTGCCGCCTGAATAATAGTTTCTTTGGGTATATTTTCTGCACATTTGACATCTATTATCCAAACAAACTGTGACATAACAAACATAAATATCAAAATAACCGCCGTTCCGGCAAACAGAACATATCTTTTTCGATATTTGTATAATAAAATAGGTAATCCACATTTTTTTATAATGTGCAAGGTGGTGTAAGTTTTTCTTGCCACCGGACGGATTTGTCTGAATCCGCTGATTTTCATGCAGACCACCGCCCTGTTTTTTTCAGGACGTTTTATCTGCCAGACTTTTATTCCTCTGCGTATGCAAATATTAATAAACCGCTCTATATAAAATCCCTTTAAAGATATTATAACATATCCGCCAAAAAAATCTAGTATTTTTCGTAAAAACATTTCAACAAATCTCCCTATTTTATTCGCTTAAAGAAATTCCACACTGCAAAAACTGCCGTCTATTGTTATATCCTCCTCGCCGATACCCTTTATGTCCAGATTTTCACCGCAGATTTTCAGAGCCTTTTCACCGATATTGAGCCTTATTACCGTATCGCTGTACTCGATAATGCCCTTGTAGTTGTCAATATATATTTCCTTGTTTCCGAGCATGATAATCTGCGGTAAATTCATAAATGTATCTTTCGGCAGTTCCAGCATATCCGATATATTTTCTTTCCATCTTTTCATCACTGCATATCCTTTCTGAATATATCTCGATTTCTTTATAAAATTTATGCAATATTTATCAAAATCATGTCATATATATTTACTGAAATAAATCGAATGGAGCTAATCAGAATGAAAAAAGGACTTATGTATGGAACATTTATAATTATGACGATATTAATTCTTATAAACGCACAATCGTCTATGGAATATGTCAAAAAGGGACTTGTTTTGTGCTATGAGATAATAATTCCTTCGCTGTTTCCGTTTTTCGTATGTTCAAGCCTGCTGATATATTCGGGTTTCGCACAATTTCTGTCACGGGTATTTACTCCCGTAA
>CAKSGP010000471.1 GCA_934454745.1 uncultured Clostridia bacterium | reverse complement strand
ATATAACCGCTTCTGTCTACATTAATGTATCCGCCCGATTTCAAAAGTCCTATTGCACGGCTCACACTGGGTTTTGAAAAATTCATATACTCGCTTACATCAATCGAGCGCACAAACTGACTTTTTCTGCTGAGTATCAAAATGGTTTCCAAATACATTTCGCCGGATTCCTGCAAATGCATAACTACATATCTCCTTTATCTACCTATTAGAATAATACCACAAATAACTCGGTAAAACAAGGTGAATTTTGAAATTTATTCAAAATCCCGCTTTTCTACGCTGTCATAAATTGGTCCGTGTCGTCATATGCTTTACCAAAAGACAGTTTAACTGCCGTGAGTTGAAAGCGTATGGAGGAAACATTATGACAAATGTGAGCATTTACAAGGACATCGCCGCCAGAACCGGCGGAGACATTTATATCGGAGTAGTAGGTCCGGTACGCACCGGAAAATCCACCTTTATAAAGCAGTTTATGGATAAGCTTGTACTTCCAAATATTTCCGAAGAATACCAAAAGGAGCGGGCAAACGACGAAATTCCGCAATCTTCATCCGGCAGAACAATAATGACTACCGAGCCTAAATTCATTCCCGAAAAGGGTGTTCAAATTAATATTGATAACTCCAGTGCTATGAATGTAAGGCTTATTGATTGCGTAGGGTACATAGTTCCGAGCGCACTCGGATATATAGAGGGCGATCAACCCAGAATGGTAATGACGCCTTGGTTTGAAGAACCAATACCGTTCAATATGGCGGCGGAAATCGGAACCCGAAAGGTAATAAACGAACATTCCACAATAGGGCTTGTAATTACAACCGACGGAAGTATAAGCGATATTCCCCGAAGTGAATACGAAGAGGCAGAAGAAAGAGTTATAGAAGAGCTGAAAGGCATAAATAAGCCGTTCATTATACTTCTTAACTGTATGTATCCCGAATCCGAGGAATCCACTGCGTTGGCCGCCCGTCTTACCGAAAAATACGGTGTGCCGGTACAACCGATAAATTGCCTTGAGCTTGACGAGGAAGGTATCAAAAAAATCCTTTCAAGAATATTGTTTGAATTTCCTATAAAAGAAATCTGTATAAATTTTCCGAGATGGATAAACTCCCTGCCGCTTGAGCATTGGCTCAGAACAGATTTGACCGAAACGATAAAAAAATCCGCGGAATGTATGCACCATATAAGAGATATAAACTGCTTTGAAACCGCTTTTAATGACAGTAAAAATGTAGACGGTGTCTCGGTTGAAAGCATTGATTTAGGCTCGGGCAGCGCAACGGTAATGATAAAAATTAACAATTCTTTATTCTACAAGGTACTTGCCGAGACAACCGGACTGGTAATCAACGATGAGCAAGAGCTGATGGACAGCATAAAGGATTTGGCACTTACTAAAAAAGCGTATTCTAAGGTTAAGGATGCCCTTGATGAGGTGGAAGCCACCGGTTACGGAATAATTATGCCGGAAATCGAGGATCTTAAGCTTGAAGAACCCGAAATAATGAAGCAAGGCGGCAGATACGGAGTACGCCTCAGAGCCTCTGCGCCGTCAATACACCTTATGAAAGCCAATATAACAAC
>CAKSGP010000470.1 GCA_934454745.1 uncultured Clostridia bacterium | reverse complement strand
GCAAGCCAATTATTTAACGGACGGAAACGGAACAATAGAGGGTGAAGCGAGTCAAAGCATTGAGTACGGAGAAAGTACGACGGCGGTAACGGCGATTCCGAAAGAGGGCTACGAATTTGTATCATGGTCTGACGGAGTAAAAACACCTACTCGCATAGACAAGGATATAAAAGGAAAAATTTCTGTAACAGCAACATTCAAGAAGATAGTATTGCAAGCCAATTATTTAACGGACGGAAACGGAACAATAGAGGGTGAAGCGAGTCAAAGCATTGAGTACGGAGAAAGTATGACGGCGGTAACGGCGATTCCGAAAGAGGGCTACGAATTTGTATCATGGTCTGACGGAGTGGAAACGGCTGAACGCGCTGAAACAGATGTAAAGCATAATATCACAGTAACGGCAAAGTTTGAAAAAATAGTATTTCACGTAAATTATGAGACAAACAATCCGATATACGGCACTTTGATAGAAGAAAATGCGAAGTATGACGTTATTCGAATAAAATATCAAGTTGCTTACGGCGAGGATACGCCGATTGTGAGGGCACATGTAAGGCAAAATGAACTGGGGGAAGATTTTGTTTTTCTTTATTGGTCTGACGGAGTAACGGCAGAAGAACGACAATATATTAATATCACTTCCGATTTAACTATAACTGCTTATTTTGGCTATAAAGTAGTTTACAAGGTAAATAATGGCGTTGGCGGTAAAATAGATGGGATCACAGAACAGAAATTATTAGCGGGAGAGGTTACAAGTGAAGTAACGGCAATTCCGTCGCAAGGTTATATATTTTGCGGGTGGTCAGATTTATCTTGGGAAACAAGTCGGAGCGGAGACAGTGCATCTTTAGATTATTTGTTAAATTATAGCGCAGTATGGGAATATGTTGCCTATTTTGAGCCGACAGCAAAAACTTTTAAGTATAACTACGGAATAGCAAGTAGCACATATTCAAGTACATATATCACGTTAAATCGTGACGATATACAATCGGCAAAGTTTGTCGTGCCCGAATATGATGGGTATACATTCTGCGGTTGGTATGCGGACAGCGATTATCGTATTAGGATTACGACAGAAAATGGCAGATATATGTATGGGTATGCGGCATTCTCGTTGGAAACAGACACACTTTACGCAAAATGGCAGAAGGTTGGAGAAGAAGCAGATAGCCATAAAATATTGTTGGTATTTGTTGATGAGGTACAGACAGAATTATATTCTACAGTAATTGGAAAGACGATAAGTGTACATTCGAAAATGCCGGCTATCGACTATGAAATGGGAAAATGGATAGCCGAAACAATATATAATCTCTTAAATGATTGGTTTGCCGGAAAAATCATTTTTGAAGTAGACTGCTATTTTACGACGAAAATAGTAACAGACGGATTTTCAAGCGGATTAACTTCATTTGGAATGATGGCTTATGATTTGTATGCCGATGCAATACAAGAAATATCATCGACGTTGGCTTATAATTATCATAATACCATTGCAATAACGGGAATCGATGATTTTGCGTATTATTTGAGGGCGGGGAATGGTGGAGCGCGTATAAAAAACGCTGCGGTCTATCGTGAAATATTCT
>CAKSGP010000469.1 GCA_934454745.1 uncultured Clostridia bacterium | reverse complement strand
AGTATGCACACAATATTAAAGGACGTGCTGGATTATAGAAAATGGTTTGAATTTAAGCTGTTTTATAAAATGACAGGTGAAGCAAAGAAGGAACTTACAAATAATGCGTTTTACAGATTTAGCGGCGGCGAAAAAGCTATGGCTATGTATGTGCCGTTATTTGCGTCAGTGTATGCAAGATATGCAAAAGCGTCTGAGGACGCACCTAAATTGATTTCGCTTGATGAGGCCTTTGCGGGAATTGATGATAAAAATATTTCGGATATGTTCCGCATAATGGAGGAACTTAAACTTTCATATATTATTAATTCGCAGGCTTTGTGGGGAACTTACAGCACTGTTCCGTCACTTTCGATATATGAACTTTTGCGGCCGAATAATTCTGATACTGTATCGGCAACAAGATATAAATGGAATGGTAAAGTCAAGGAGCTTATAATATGACAATAGAAGAATATTTCAAGAAAAATGAGTTTCGGCGTCTTATAACATTATGTAAAAATAAGTATATTTCACTTTCACATATCGGAGGAAGTGTAGTTTTGAAAAATATATCTGAGGAGGAACGCAGTGTGGTCGGCGGATTGCTGGGAAAGGTGTACGATGGCAACGAGATAAAAGTTACATTAAAGGAATTTGACAAAGCTCTTTTAAACAGCAGATTTAATATTGGGTTGGAGGAGCTTTTCAGAATTTATTTTAAAGACGAAGTTATAACCCGTAACGAAAAGATAGCTGCAGAAAAATTTGAAAAGGAAAAATTCTTTAATGATATATGCAGCAAATATACCGATAAAAATATATCGGGCTGGCTGCAATATATGCTGACAAAGAAAAGTGTTTTTTCAAAAAGATATAATGACAATAAGGAACTTTTGCAGCATGATATTGATATTGTTTGCAGAGGAATTGAAAATTTGGGCAAAACACAAGTACTGCCCGTATTTGCGGCAAAAATATCGGGTAATCCGCATATGCTTGATGAAAATACGTCATGCGGTCAGCTTTTTAATTATGCATTATTGTATTTGACGGGGGAAAACCGGATAAAAAATTCTTTGGAAAGAAATGAATTGCTTGAAAAAGTAAATTTATACAGCGATATGGTTTCAAGTTTTGTTTATTGCAAAAATATACGTCTTTATGATAATATGGGAGAACATCCGGCGTATAAGGCATTTATTGAAAGAAATGAAGCGTTTACGCTGAATATAGGAAACTTAATAAATGTAAAGAGTGCACAATGTTTGAATAATGAAGTATACATAGTTGAAAATCCGTCAGTTTTTACGGCACTGGCGAGTCGAACCGGAAATGTTTCGCTTATATGTACTGCCGGACAACCTAAGGGTGCTTGTATAAATCTTCTTGGATTGCTTGGCGATACCAAGATGTATTATTCGGGCGATTTTGATATGGGAGGTATAAATATAGCGGAAAGATTGTTCGCAATGTTTAAAAATACAGTGCCGTGGCATTTCGGACCGTCAGATTATATAAGTGCATTATCAGATGAAAAATTGTCGGAAACAGCGATTAAAAGCTTAGAAAAAGTGCAGCATGAGTATTTGAAATGTACTGCAAAATTAATGGCAGAAAC
>CAKSGP010000468.1 GCA_934454745.1 uncultured Clostridia bacterium | reverse complement strand
AGCTTCGGAAATGCAGGTGTTATCCATACACCTTTTTCATTTTTAACTCCCTGAAAACGCTGTTTTAATGTTTCCTCGATTATTAGGGCAAGGTCGTGCTTTTCCTGCTCATTCTTTGCCTCGTTAAGATACATAAATACAGTAACAAATGGTGCTTGTCCGTTAGTAGTCATAAGTGTAACAACCTGATACTGTATCATCTGGACACCGCTTTTAATTTCAAGTCTGAGACGTTTTTCGGTAATTTCATCAATTTTTTCGTCCGATACGTTCATATCGATACTTTTTAATTCCTCTGTTACCTGACGTCTTATCTTTTTACGGCTTACATCTACAAAGGGAGCAAGATGCGTTAGACTTATACTTTGTCCGCCATACTGACAGGATGCCACCTGTGCAATAATTTGAGTAGAAATATTGCAGGCAGTTGAGAAGCTATGGGGCTTTTCTATAAGAGTTTCGCTTATAACCGTGCCATTTTGCAACATATCCTCAAGATTAACAAGATCACAATTATGCATATGCTGTGCAAAATAATCAGCATCGTGGAAGTGTATGATACCCTCCTCGTGTGCCCGAACAATATCCTCAGGCAAAAGGATACGGCGTGTTATATCCTTACTTACTTCGCCTGCCATATAATCACGCTGAACACTATTTACAGTCGGGTTCTTATTAGAATTTTCCTGCTTAACCTCTTCATTGTTACATTCAATAAGTGACAGAATTCTGTCATCGGTTGTATTTGATTTTCTGACAAGTGAACGGTTGTATCTGTATTTAACGTAATTTCTTGCTATTTCAAAAGCACCATTTGCCATAATCTGGTTTTCTACCATATCCTGAATTTCTTCTACGGAAACAGCTCGATTCATTTTCTCACATTTGTAACTGATATAATCTGCCGCTTCGAGAATCTGTCCTTCTGTTAGCTCTCTATGTTGACCGGAATTATTTGCCTTAGTGATTGCTGCTATTATCTTATCTCTGTCAAAATCGACCTCTGAGCCGTTACGCTTAATAACTTTCATTGACTTCATTTCCTTTCGTAGCATACAATATGTTGTGTTTTCATCTGTTGTAAAGTTATTATACTCCACAAAATACAGTTTGTCAATAGAAAATTACTTCTTTTTCCATTACATTTCTATTACAAATGTTACGTTGACGATTTACACAAATATTTTTTTAATAACTCTCTTGTAAAAACCGCTGTTTCGTGCTATAATTATCTTATATTATTATATATAGGAGAAAAAGTATGCCCGACAACAGACAAGATAAAATAAGAAATTTTTGTATAATCGCACACATAGATCACGGCAAATCTACGCTTGCCGACAGATTGCTTGAGCTTACAGGAGAAGTTGAAAAGCGTGATATGGAGGATCAGATTCTTGATGATATGGATCTTGAGCGTGAGCGTGGCATAACCATTAAAGCACACGCTGTTACTCTGAAATATAAACATTCTGACGGAAACGAATATACATTGAATTTGATTGACACTCCGGGACACGTGGATTTTAATTATGAAGTTTCCCGTTCTCTTGCCGCATGCGAGGGTGCAATATTAATAGTTGATGCATCGCAAGGCATTGAGG
>CAKSGP010000467.1 GCA_934454745.1 uncultured Clostridia bacterium | reverse complement strand
CAGTTCAGCGAATTATAAACAAAATCACGAATTGGTATAATTCAATGCTCTTAAGCATAATAAAAAGTGACTCAATCCATGATATGTTCACGCAATGCAGCGAAATCTTCGGAATGTCATTTATGCTTATAGATTATAGAGATATGAGCATAATTGATACCACAATTCCCAATTTAAAAAATACGCTTGACGGCAGTTTTTTCTCTGATGTGACCCAGCTATGGTATATTGACAACAGTTCATTCCCGCAGGAATTGTACAAACTGATAAATGAATCCTCTGATCCGTTTTTCTACACAATACAGCAAAAAGAACCCAAAAACGCCTTGCGAGCCATCATATGTCCGCTGATCTTAAGCAATGTGCTTTTGCTGATTTTAGATTTAAACGGTTCATTTTATGATTCACACTTGTTCTACGCGAATATTCTTATGAAATGTATAGCAGAACGTTTAATGAAGCATCCTTTATTGGGAAACTCGGAAAAATGTACGCTGCCCTCATTTTTAAAAGATATTGTTACGGGGAAAAATATTAACAGATCGGATATCATATACTGTTTTGGTAAAATGCATTGGCAAGAAGGCGAAAAATACTCTTTTCTTGCTTTTCGCCACATGAAAAATTATAAAATATTTGCTTTTAATATAAATCCTTTTTTACATTTGTTAAAAAGGATTTTCAATGATAGTTATTATGAAATCATTGACTACGATTTGATATGTATTACCCACAATAGCTCGTTTTTTTCGTTAAATAAAGATAAAAAGAATGAACTAATCAACATCTTAAAACAGTATCAACTCATATGCGGCTGTTCAAAAGAATTCTACAGTTTCCACGGGCTGAGGTCTTACTATATGCAAACAATTATAACGCTTCGTCATTCTATGAAATCAGACAAGTATTATCCTTTATCCTTATATGCGGATAAGATATCAAAACATGTTCCTGCTTTCTTCAATGACCATCATGAAGGGATTTATTTCGCGCACCCTATCGTTGAAACTCTTTGGGCATATGATTTGGAGCACAAAAGCGACCTAGTTTTAACCTTATATCATTATCTTGTATGTGAAAGAAGTTATGCACTCACAGCAAATGCGTTAAATATTAGTAAAAGTACCCTTCATTACAGACTGAATAAAATCAAATCCCTCATTAACTGCGATTTTGAGTCGCCTGACAAACGAATGAATTTACTAGTTTCGACCAGTATCGTAATGAAGGGAGTTAAGGCACATGAGATATATCCATCCTCAATGATTGATATCACCTAAAATTAAAAAGCATGAATATTGCATAAAAACGGGTTACGAAAAGTAGGTAATCCTTACCAGGACATTCTCACATACACACATCACCTTACGATGACCTTCTTGATATGGATTATTTCTTAAAGGAAGACAATTTACTTGCTAATAAGACTGACGTAGAAGAATTTTATCTCTTTTAAACATCAACATCTTTCCTTCATGGGGCTGTCGGTTAATATCGATTGAGACTGTGAGAAAAAGTCTCTGGATCGTCGTCGGGTAAACTCAATTCGAAGAAACTGAAGTTGATTTTCTGTTGCCCGATTTCAAAAAAGTCGTTATAATAATCTTGTTTTTAGCAT
>CAKSGP010000466.1 GCA_934454745.1 uncultured Clostridia bacterium | reverse complement strand
ACTATACGTGATGCAACCGATACAACAATTGCAGTAAGAAGCATAATGATAAAGTTCACGACACGGACGGGAATTCCGCTAAGGGATGCAGATTCCTCATCAAAGGTTATTGCAAAATTTTCTTTATATAGCAATAGTGTAACTACAAGCACAAGAGTACACAGTGCCAAAGACAGCCAAAGCTCAAAATCTGAAATTGCAACTATTGAGCCGAACATAAAGCTGTTTATATTTGCTGAACCATTTTTGATGAAAGCTGACAATACAGCGGTTAAGCCTATTCCGGCAGACATAACAATTACCGTTGCGATTTCACGGTATGTACCAAAGTATTTACGCAGTTTTTCTATACTAAGAACCGCAATAACAGAGAAAAGCACTGCTCCGAGTATGGGATTTATCCCGATTAAAAGTCCGAATGCAATTCCGCCTAAGGCAGAGTGTGAAGTTGCATCACCGATTGCCGAAAAGCGTTTAAGAACAATGGGTAACCCGATACAGGGCGCACAAAGTGCAATCATAAAAGCAACAGCAAATGCTTTTATCATAAACGGATAAGTAAATATATCAAACATGCTTATGCCACCTCTTTCCCGCAAGAATATCGGAAATCCTCTCAAGGGACAGATCTTTCTTTTCCACAAATTCCTCATAGCCGTGTTCGCAGAAAATGAGAAGCTTGTTTGACACTTCAAGAAGGGTGGGAGTGTCATGGTTAGTCATTATTATTGTCATTCCGCTTTGATTAAGCCTTTTTATAATCTCCATAATTTCACTAACAGAACCTGCGTCTATTCCAACGGTTGGCTCGTCCATAAGCATAAGCTCCGGCTCACGAACAAGCGCGCGGGCAATAAACACACGTTGTTGCTCACCGCCTGAAAGAGAACCGATAAGCTTATCCTTGTGCTGTAACATTCCCACAAGCTCAAGTGCACTAAATACCTTTTCGTTATCCTTTTTTGTATATGGTTTAAAAAGACCTTTATTGGGAAAAAGATTTGCACGAACAACCTCCGTAACAGTAGCAGGGAAGTCGGTGTTAAATGAATTTGCTTTTTGGGAAACATATCCTATTTTCTTTCGTGACTTTAAAAAGTCTGTGCCGAAAATTGTAATATCTCCGCAATCAGGGGACAACAGCCCTAAAATCAATTTAATAAGAGTTGATTTACCCGCACCGTTTGCACCTATTATACCGAGAAAGTCGCCTTTGTAAAGGACAAAATTTACGTTCTTTAAAACGGCAGTATCGGGGTATTCAAAGGTCAGGTTTTCTATTTTAATAATTTCTTCAGCCATTTTAATCCTTTCAATTGAGTGCCTTTTTAACGGCATCAAGGTTTTTGTACATAACAGTAAAGTAATCCGTATTATCTAAGCTTCCCTCAAAGGGGTCAAGGATAAGAACTTCGCAGTCTGTATCATTTGCTATGGTCTTAACAACATCGCTTGCTCCCATAGGCTCAGAAAAGATACACTTTATATTATTATCTGCTATAAAGTCCTCAATCTCAGCCATTCTTGAGGGGGTAGGATCGCCTGAATTGTCTGTACCGTTTATTGCGTACTGTTCAATGTTTAGTAAATCACAAAAATGCGAATAAGCATCGTGGGACACTA
>CAKSGP010000465.1 GCA_934454745.1 uncultured Clostridia bacterium | reverse complement strand
ATTGTCTATTATTCTTTGCTTATCGGTTGTTTTAAGCTTATTGTCGGCTTGTGGGAAAAAACCTATAGGCACAAGTTCTACTACCAAAAAGCCAACCACTTCCGATAATTCAGGCAGCGGCGATAACGACAGCACAGCAGTTCCTGATGATGAAAGCTCAAATACATCTTCAGGTTCTAATATAACAACAAGAACAGAGTATGTTGAAGAGAAGGTGCCTGTATTAAATGACGGAGAAGTTCTTGCAGGTACAGAAATACCTCTATATACAAAAAAAGGTGACGCTGTTTTTAGGGTAATACGTCCCGCTAATGCGTCTAATGAAATTATAGGATATGCTTCTAAAATTAAGGCTGAAATCAAAGAGCGCCTTAAGGTAACTATAGAATATAAGCCCGATTCAGTTGTTGAAAGAAAAGGCATTATGGAGGTTTGCGTCGGCGAAACCAACCGCGAAGGATACAAGGAAATTTACGATGAAATTGTAAATTTCCGTGAGAAGCACCTTAACGACTGGACTATTAAGGTGGTTGGGGACAAAATTTTTATTGTCGGCGGAAGCAATGTCGCAATTGAATATGCCGTGAACTATTTTATTGAAAAATTCTGTTCGTCGCTTGGTGCAATTATTACCTCGGAATATTGCTATAAGTATAAGCATGATATGAGTAACAGCTTTTCAATTAACGGCAATACAAGTCTTAATAATTATAAAATCATTATGCCTAAATATAATCTTTCTTATATTGTGGGCAGAGAATTGGACGATGTATCGTCTGCTTTATTGAGATATAATTCAGCGGTTGTAGATGTTAAAACCGATAAGGAAGCCGAAAGTGCATATGAAATACTGGTAGGGCCCACAAACCGTGGTTCAGCTGCTAATATTACCGATCCCGACAAGTGGCAGATTACTGTAAAAGACAATAAGGTATACCTTGAGGGCGGACACGATTATTCAACTGCAATGGCGGTACTTCAGTTTATTAACATTATAAAATCCGGAAAATCACTTAAAAATGGTGAAGTAATTAAGGGCTCTTATACCGAATCTATTAAGAGTAAGGAATATGATAATTATTATCGCCTGACGGTAAGCGATGAATTTGAAGGCGATACCTTAAATACAAAGTTTTGGAAGGCTACAGATGAGCCTCAAGAAAGAAAAGTTGGCAATCATGGCTTATGGTCTGTATATCCCAAAGATTCAGGGCGGTCTTCAGCAAATGTTTCTTTAAGGGACGGAAAGCTGGTAGGTAAAGGCACTTATACTGATACTGATTACTGGGGATTCAATGTCACATCATCTGATAATTTCTGGTTTCAGTACGGATTAATTGAAATCAGTGCAAGAATACCTATGGGTCCCGGTTTTTGGGCGGGATTTTGGGCAGTAGGAAGTAATGCAAATTCGCACTATACGGAATTTGACTTCTTTGAGAGCGGAGCCGACTATGACGCAATAAAAATGTCCTGCTTAAAGTGGCCGGGTGCTGATGGTTTTAGCGGCTATAACGGCGTTTCAACTAATCTTGGTGAATCCGCAAAGGATAAATTTACCTGGCATGTACTTCAAGACGGCGAATTTAACAAATATTACCATACTATCGGTATGGAATGGGAC
>CAKSGP010000464.1 GCA_934454745.1 uncultured Clostridia bacterium | reverse complement strand
CAATTTAAACTGTTCTGCAATTTGAGCCTCTAATTCCTCAATTTCCTTTTTATCCTGAGCAATTAACTTTCTAACTTCGTCAATGTCAATTTCTTCTTCTTCCTCAGTTGTATCCACATAACGAGGAATATTAAGGTTATAATCGTTTTGACGAATTTCCTCAATACTTGCTAAATGCGCATATTTGGGAACATCCTTTCTTTCACGGTATGTTGAAATAATTTTGTCAATATTCTCTGCAGTAAGCTTGTTCTGATTTTTTTCCTTTTTAAAATCATTTGACGCATCAATAAACAATATATCTTTGCCTGTGCGTTTCTTTTTTAACACCATAATAATAGTGGGAATACCTGTTCCGTAGAAAAGATTTGACGGCAAACCGATGATAGCATAAATGCGATTTCCGCTTGGATGTTCAATTAAATTCTGTCGGATAGTTCCTTCCGCTGCACCTCTGAAAAGAACACCGTGAGGGAGAACGATTGCCATTGTTCCCTCCTCGTTAAGATGATACAAACCATGAAGGACAAATGAATAATCAGCCTTTGTCTTTGGTGCAAGCTTTCCGTAATCCTTAAATCGTGGATCTTTCAACTTGGTTTCGCTGTTATCCCAATGTGCCGAATACGGCGGATTAGCAACGACAGCATCAAATGAACGGGGATGGTCAATACCCTTTACATCGGGACCGTCCGGCCAATCGCTCTCGAGAGTGTTGGCATTTGATAAACTCATATTCTGGAATGATACTCCGTGCATCATTAAATTCATTCGTGCAAGGTTGTATGTAGTTGTGTTAAGTTCCTGTCCGTAAAACTTAACAGCACCTGTATTGTTTCCGCCCGGTACTTCGTCCTGAACTGTCAAAAGCAAAGAGCCTGAACCGCAAGTGGGATCATAAACACTGAATACGCTGTCTGATTCTTTTACATCATCGGTAACGATTTTTGCTAAAACCTTTGACACCTCATGAGGAGTATAAAATTCTCCGCCTTTTTTTCCTGCAGATGCGGCAAATCTGCCAATCAAAAATTCATAAATTTCTCCGAGAATATCTTTGCCCTCATCTGACTTATACTTAACATAATTAACATATCTTACGATATTACTCAAAGATTTTGCACGCTCGTTTGTTGAAGAACCGAGTCTTGAATCACCGAGGTTTACATCATTGAAAACGCCCCTAAAATCCTTTTCTGCCTCTTTGTTAAGCTTTGCATGCTCATCAAAATTTGCAAAAATTGTCTGATAATCACTTGGTATAACTTCGCTGTTTTCAATTCTCTCCACAAGAGAAGCCCATGTGTCATTTGGTTCAATTGCATAACCGAGGGCAGATGATATATCTTTGATGTAATCTTCCAAGTCATCTCCGACCGCCTGTTCTTTGTAAGCATCGTTTACTGTCTGTCCTTCTTCAAGGTCAATTACATTGTTTGAAACCAAATACTGTTCCTGATGCTCAGACAAATATCTGTAAAACATAAATGCCAAAATATAGTTTTTATACTCTGAGGCATCCATAGTGCCCCTTAATTCATTAGCCATTGCCCACACTTGGGATGATATAGTTTCTAAATCGCTCATTTTTTATGTCCTTTCTTTTTCTTATACAAACATTTGTTG
>CAKSGP010000463.1 GCA_934454745.1 uncultured Clostridia bacterium | reverse complement strand
AATACAAAAATATGTTGATGAATTTATAATCATATAATATATTATTTTTGTCCAGAATATGGGGTACAGCTCAAAATAAAGAGGGGATTTTGTTGGCTTAAAAATAAAAATACCAATAGAGCTCTTAAAAGCTATGGGGTCAAAGAAAGACAAAAAGGGGTACGTGAAAACGTATCCTTTTAACATGGAATTAATCATTTCTCAGAAGAAGTAAAGTTCTTTTTCTAAAGCAAAAAAAATTAGGATAACCAAAAATGGCTGAAGAATATTGCTAATTAGATTATTAGCACCTTCAGCAGGATCATTAGAAATATTAGTATAACCTTTATGTATGGACAAAGTGTGAGCAATATCAATCTACCATTTTTGATAAGTGTCAGAAACTTTCATTAATAAAGTATTATTAGATAAACCTAAATTATCAATAATGAATATGTGCTTTGTTATAAAAAGACAAGATTGTTTTTCAGTGTCTTGTTTTAAATAATAAACAAAACCTGCATCAGAACGGATGGGTTCAATATTAGTAGGTTTAAAATTGTTTGGATTAATTCCAAACATAGAAGAAATTGTACTAAAATTCATTTGGTAACCTCCTTAAAAATGTGTTTTTAACAAATTACATTTTAAAGTGGTTACCTTTTAAAAATTTGTTATGGTAGTTTTTATGTATTTGGTAATTAATAATATATAATATTGTACATGCATGCACGCGCATGTATGCGCGCATAATGCGAGAAGGAGTAAGGAAAGAAAAGAAAAAAACAAAAAAATAAAAAAAGATAAAAAAAACAGTAGACAAAGGAAGAACAATGTGATTAAATAGATAAAGTCAGCGAAAGAAAGAGAAAAAAACTAAAAAAATATTTAAAAAAAATATTTAAAAAAGTTAAAAAAAGTAGTTGACAAGATAATAACAAATAGGTTATTATAAATAGGCTGTCGCGAGGAGAGAGCGAGGCAGCAACTGATCTTTGAAAACTAAGCAGAAAAATAAACAAACAACGTCAATAAAATTTAAGTAAAAAAATAAAAACCAGATATAGACGGCCAGGAAACAAAATAAACAAACAAAAAAATATAAATTTTGAGAGTTTGATCCTGGCTCAGGATGAACGCTGGCGGCGTGCCTAATACATGCAAGTCGATCGAAATGTAGCAATACATTTAGAGGCGAACGGGTGAGTAACACGTAGGTCATCTGCCCCAAGGACTGGGATACCCAAACGAAAGTTTGGCTAATACCGGATATGAAGAAATTTAAAAGTAGCTACGGCTACACCATGGGATGAGCCTGCGGCGCATTAGCTAGTTGGTGAGGTAACGGCCCACCAAGGCAATGATGCGTAGCCGACCTGAGAGGGTGAACGGCCACATTGGAACTGAGAACGGTCCAGACTCCTACGGGAGGCAGCAGTAGGGAGTATTCGGCAATGGAGGAAACTCTGACCGAGCAACGCCGCGTGAATGAAGAAGGTCTTCGGATTGTAAAATTCTGTTATAAGGGAAGAAAGATATAATTAGGAAATGAGTTATATTTGACCGTACCTTATGAGAAAGCCACGGCTAACTACGTGCCAGCAGCCGCGGTAATACGTAGGTGGCAAGCGTTATCCGGAATTATTGG
>CAKSGP010000462.1 GCA_934454745.1 uncultured Clostridia bacterium | reverse complement strand
ATTCTCGCATAACACATCATCAATATTAAAGTATCTTTTTAGTTCAAGATGAGTCCAATGATACATCGGATTGCCTATTGCATACGGCAGTGTTTTTGCAAATGCAAGCCACTTTTCATAATCGTCTGCATTGCCTGTTATATATTCCTCACTAATACCATTTGAACGCATCAGACGCCATTTGTAATGGTCACCGCCTAAAAACAGGTCATATGCATTTTTGAAATGATAGTCCCTTGCAATCTGTTCGGGCGATAGGTGGCAATGATAGTCTATTATCGGTAAATCCTTTGCATAAGAATTGTATAGATGTTTGCCAATGTCATTATAAATCATAAAATTGTCATTTATTATTCCCATTTAACTTTCCACCTCTCACTGTAAGTACCGAAGGGGATAGTATCCGATTCGATACGTACATATCTTGAATTTCCTGCTTTTTCTGAGAGCATTGTATCAAATTCCTCTGCATCAAAAGGCAGGACTATCTCTGCATTATTTTTCCATTGTGACATATATGCTGCATTTGATAGTGTAAGCTCATATATGCCGTCTGTACCCGGGGCAATAAGCTCTTTGCCTTGCAGGATTGCATCTCTAAAGTTTTGCAGTATTTCAATATGCCCCTGCTCATCTCTATCAGGTTTAAATTCAAAATATTCATAGGGAATATCTGTAAATAAATCCTTTGAGCCATTGCATACCTCGCTTACAGAACTATTTAGCTTCCACCATTTCAGCGTTTTGTTCTCAAGAACAAGCTTCCCCTTATCCCCAGATATTTCAAGTCGGTTTGTTCCCGGATATTCACCTGTGGAGGTTATGAAAATACCTTCAGCACCGTTTTTGTACTTTGTTAGGATTTTCACATTGTCCTCAACCTCAATGTTATGGTATTTGCCAATGTCGCAGAATGCCGTGACACTATATGGCATACCGCATATCCATTGCCAAATGTCAAGATTATGCGGTGCCTGATTTAATAAAACCCCACCGCCTTCTCCTGCCCAGGTGGCTCTCCAATCACCTGAGTCATAATAGCTTTGTGTTCTAAACCAGTTTGTAATGATCCAGATAGTGCTTTTTATATCGCCTATCTGTCCGCTTTTCACAAGCTCTCTTGCTTTTTGAAAAAGCGGATTTGTACGCTGATTGAACATAATTCCGAAAATCCTGTCGGATTTTTCTGCGGCACGGTTTAGACTTATTGCCTTTGATACCGTTATATCTATGGGTTTTTCAACAAGGACGTGCTTACCCTCATCAAGTGCCCTTTTTGCAATATCGGTATGTAATCTGTGAGGAACAGCCACAATAACTGCATCAATATTATCGCTTTTGAGCATATCATTATAATTTTCGTATGTGTCAATCTCAGGATGTGCGTTTTTAAACCCATTAAGCTTTTTTTCGCTATTGTCACATACCGCAACAAGCCTCATATCGCTAATCTTGCCATTATATATACATTCTGCGTGAGCAGAACCCATATTTCCTATTCCTACAACTGCTGTTCTTATAACACTCATAAGCGTATCTCCTGATTACTTGTTTCCACCGTATGAATTTTTAGTATCTGAATATACCTGTTTAACGTTGGTTTTAACCTTGGAGGTTGCAACACGTTTCATAAGC
>CAKSGP010000461.1 GCA_934454745.1 uncultured Clostridia bacterium | reverse complement strand
CTTATATACGAATTGAAAACCTCATCGACTATACGGTCTATATTTTCAAAAATATTTCTGCCCTGTATAAATTTTTGGTCGGTAGCAGTTGAATTTGTTATGCTGAAATTGTAGCCTCGGCTTCTGTAATACTCGGTGTATACACGGTTTAATACAAATGAAATCTGTGCATATATATTCGCCAAAAGTGCACTGTCGTTCCATGTCGGGTAAATCTCGCTTGACGCAACATTTTTTATGTAATCGGGAAAGCTCACCGTAACATTTGCCGCATCGCTGTCCGGCGGACCTAAATGCACTACAATATTTTCGGGTATATACGGGATAACAACCGCCATAATATTTCAACTCCTTATATTATAGATTTTGCGGAGTTACATTAAACTCCTGTACATTTTCCTGTACGCTTGAATTTTCACGCAGCGGAATCATAACTACATTCTGCAATGTCTGCACACCGGAAAATATTTGAACATTTTTTATCAATACACTTTCAAATCTCTGATGGTCGACTTTTATGTTGCATATTGCAAACGGAGCGGTTTGATTGTTGTTCGGATTTTCACTTTCGGTTTTGTTGGGAGTATTGATGGTAATTGCATCGGTAAGCCCGTTTGCATCTGTCATACGCACGCCGACTATTTCACGCTGATTATTCTCGTTTACGCTGTATATCGTGACGCTCGCCCCGATAACGGGGATTGTAGCCTCGGACGTATATACCCGTGCTATTATTGTACCGTTTTCCATTTAATTAAATCAGTCCTTTCTGTAACTCTTATTTAATTATATTGGTGAAAATTATTATTTATGAATAAAATCTATTGAAAAAAGAGAGGCGATAATATAAAATTATAGTAAATAACGGACACAGGGAACGTCTGCGTGAAAAATATATAACAGCGGATTTGGATAAACTAGATAAGTTTCCGCCGCATGAGATATTGGAGCTTTTGTTGTTTTACGTTATGCCGAGAGTGAATACAAATGAAATAGCACATAGATTATTGGATACATTCGGTTCGATAGACGCAGTATTTGACGCAGATATACATGAGCTTGAAAAAGTGGACGGGATAGGAAACAAAAGTGCGATATTTTTAAATTTAATTTCGGCAACTTTCAGAGTTTATGCAAATGCGAAAAATAATATAACAAATAAAGTGATAACGTCGGACAATATCGGCGAATATGTGAAATCGCTTTTTTATGCAAGAATGTACGAAACATTGTTTATGATAAGTGTGGACACGCAAAACAGAGTTATATCAACCGATATAATCTGTCATGGTTCTATATCTTCGGTAAATATTGATATGCGTAAACTAATATCCGTTGCACTTAGGAATAATGCGGCGGGAATAATTCTTGCACATAATCACCCCGGCGGAAAAGCACTGCCGTCAGCGGCTGACCGAGAGGCAACGGAAATGGTTAGAAATATATTGTCGGCAATAAATATACGATTGCTCGACCATATAATAGTTGCCGGGAATGAATATGTAAGCATGAATTTTGATTTGCATATGCTGAATTAAACGGTATTATTTTTGTATTTTATTTAAAAATGCCATGCAGCCTTCGACTATATCCGAATATGTCAAAGAGAAATCGCCTGTGTACCACGGGTCGGCTA
>CAKSGP010000460.1 GCA_934454745.1 uncultured Clostridia bacterium | reverse complement strand
GCTTAGACGGTTTCAAAACTTGTTACATCAACAACGGATTGTAAATATCAATTCCGTGGTATATTTTTACTTGTGTTTTGATTATTCCTTACGAATTTATTCAGTTTTCTGCTGTTTTTTACTCTTTTTTCGAATTTATAACCACATCCATCTTCTTGAATGCGGGAAATCCTCTTTCTGTAAGTTCTGTGGCAATCGGGCCAAGAACTCGTTGTAAATAATCTTCTGTATATCCTGCTTTCCACCATTTAAGCAGGTAGTAATAATCACTTCTTACAAAATCTATCGGTAAAAAGTTACAAACCATTAGGCTTGTATGCTCGTAATAGTCTTTAAATTTGCGGTTTATGAGGTTATCATAGCCTGTCAACAGCATATGCCTGATAAGTTTATCCCGCAAAGTTTCGTCTATAACCTCTTCTTTGAAAACATTATCTATGATTTGTTCAATATCTCCTTTGTCAATACAGGAAAGCAATACATCCATATCGTAATCTTGCGAAACTATATATCCCTTGTCGTTTATGAGGTGCAACAGACCGGAAGTATCTTCCTCAACCATATCAAAGGCCTTTATGTATGTATTCATCATCACCTGCTCAATATTATTTACCAGCGATGTGAAAGCAAGTCTCATTGCAATCTGTTCTTCAGTGTGTATATCCTGCTCCGAATTAAATTTTTCATCATACAGGCTTATATACTCGACCTTCTTTTTCTCGCTGATGTCCGGGAAAAGATGCATGAGAAAGAAAGCAGCATTTTCCTTGTGGCGTTCTTCTCTGTCATCAAATAACTTTTTGTTTTTTACAGGAAACATTATCAAGTTTGACATTAGTTATTGCAATAATTAAAAGTTTGCAATTTGCCCGTCCAATTCGCTCAAAGTACTTTTTTACCGTCTTTTACAGTGTTATTGTATAACTTTTTGCTTAAATTCAAAAGTATTTCAATATTGTCATCGTCCAACATACACCGTATATTGATAATCTCACTGATAGACTCATCTTTCTCTGCCGGGATTTCTTTTTCAAGTCCCAAAAGTTCCCCGGCGGTTATGCCAAAGTAATCCGCAAGCTTCTTTATATTGCCGTTATTCAAGGACTTCCTTCGGCCGCTTTTTAATTCTGAAATTGCGGAACGCGACATTGATAATTCCGCACATATACTTGATACGGACTTTCCTCTTTCCGTAGCATATCTTGATATTTCATTTGCCAACTGCACGGCTGTGTACATTACTCTTGTATTTCTCCTTCACTTTGTTAAACTTAAAATCACTTTACCCTTAATTTGGGATTTCGGTATATCTCCGACCTCTGTAAATCTTGAATCGAGGGATACAATTCTGTTGTCGCCAAGAACAAAATAACTGTTCTTGCTAACGGTGTGCGGCATTTCTACGGTTTGTGCCACGGTCGCCGTTTCCTGCGAAATATAGTCGCTCTCATCAATAACAAAACCGTTGATTATAACTTTATTTCCCACAAGGTTTACTGTGTCTCCCGTAAGAGCTATAACTCGCTTTATGACATATTTTTCCTGTGTATCGGCAATAATCACATCACCGAAAGAAATATCTTCTGTCCTCGTAAACAGAACAATCTGTCCGTTATGATATGTCGGCAGCATTGAAC
>CAKSGP010000459.1 GCA_934454745.1 uncultured Clostridia bacterium | reverse complement strand
ATGGAATTATGATAATTCTATGTGTATACAAAATCATATACACAAGTTACGCCCATATACTTCTATCAATATTGATTTCTATTATTATGTATTTTATGTTTATAAGAATAGTGGTTTGATTGGCGGTAAAGGGATAGGCATACAAGGACTATCATCAAACGCATTAGATCGCCTTATCATACCATTGCCGCCGATACAGGAGCAAAATCGCATAATTGAAAAAATCAATATCATTATCAGCAACATAAAAGACGAGATTTAACACTCGCCTTTTTCAAAATGTTCAAGCACCATTTTTAATCGTTCTACAATTCGCCGTTGTTCGTTATAAGGTGGAAGCGGAACGATATAATTTATTATTTTTTCTCTTGATATGTTTGGTTGCGCACCACCAGCGCCCAATTTAACAAAATAATCTTTTTCAGCCATTAAAAGATAGAACAAGTATAGATTATAAAAACCGGCATACGGCGTACAGGCACAACACGCTTGGTTGGTCGTAAGTTTAACACCAGCAATTCCTAATTTTCCTATTGTCGCTCCATACATAGCAATTAAAATATCGCCGACATTATTATAACGTAGGGAACAATTTTGTAATGCTTTTTCAGTTATTGTTTCTTCACTTGAATAAATATATCCATTATTTAGTTCACCTGTCTTTATCCACGGTATTGATCCGTTATAATATTCAGGATTACCACGTGGTGGCGTTGCTCCTGCACCCCAATCGCCAATATCGCCTAAACGCACCCAACACCACGAGTTAGGTATTTCAAACGGTAAATTTTCGAGCAAAACAGGCTCGGAATTTTTCACCTTCTCATAATAGCAGTTAATGCGTATATGCACTGGGCATTGCTATCGTAAAAACCTTAAAAATAGTAAAATATAAGCATTACTATTTTTAGGAGGTTTAACGATATGTTAGACGAATTCGAGAAGCATTTGCAACGGGAAAATCTTTCCCAAAACACTATTTCGGCGTATTTGCTTTCCGTGCGTATGTACGATCAATTAGGCGGCGAAATCACCAAGCGCAATCTTTTGGCGTTTAAAGGTTACCTTATGGAAACCTACAAGCCCAAAACGGTCAACCTGCGCATACAGGCGATTAACAAATATTTGGACTTTATTAAAAAGTCTAATTTTAGATTATCGCCCGTAAAGATTCAGCAAAAGAACTTTTTAGAAAACGTAATCAGCGACGCCGATTATAAGTTTTTGAAGAACAGTCTTAAAAAAGACGGCAATATGGAATGGTATTTTGTCGTGCGGTATTTGGCGGCAACGGGAGCGCGAGTAAGCGAGCTTATACAAATCAAGGTGGAACACGTTCTAAACGGCTTTTTTGATTTATATTCCAAAGGGGGCAAGCTTCGTCGGCTTTACATACCCAAAAAGTTAAAGACGGAAACCGAAACGTGGTTGCAAGAGAAAGGTATCACAAGCGGATACCTTTTTTTGAACCGATTCGGCGAGCGTATTACCGTGCGCGGAATAGCACAGCAACTCAAAAATTACGCCACAAAATACGGACTCAATCCGAAAGTTGTTTATCCGCACTCTTTTCGCCATAGGTTTGCAAAAAACTTTTTGTAAAAGTATAACGACATCTCTTTGCTTGCAGACCTTATGGG
>CAKSGP010000458.1 GCA_934454745.1 uncultured Clostridia bacterium | reverse complement strand
CCTTTGCGTTGCTCATAACAACACCTCCAAATATTTTCTCACTTGTTGCAAAATTCCCATTCTGCTTGCATATATGCTAAGACTTGCAAGGTTTTTATTGGGATTTGCGGCGTATTGTTTTAATGATGAAAGAAAGGTTTCATCAGCAATTCTGCTGCGGCTTCTGACAATATCGCATATAGTTCTGTCCATATCGTACGCCGGAACGCTATTCCCCATAGGAGTAATCAACTGCACCTTGCCCATATTATGCAAATCATCTTTAATGTAATATATTTTACATTGCTCACTAATCGAGCGAGCCAAAGTTTTGGAAGATGGTATAGTTACGGTGTGTTCAAACGGAGTTCTCTCAGAAATGCCGTTTAAGAACAACGCACTTTCGTGAGAGAACACTATTAAATCGGAGCGAATGCTAAGCGACAGCATTTCATCGTTCAACGCATCAGCCAAAACATACTGCCCCTTGGCAATCCTTGATATTTTTCCGGCTTTGCATAGTTGAGAGAGACTCGCCCTGCTTACACCGTTATCAGCAGCAGTTTTTGTCAGTATCAACCCATTATTTTTATTTGAAATGTCTATCAAGATTTCAAAAGCAGTCATTATTATACCCCTCATATTAAATATACAGAAATTATAACATTTTTCTTGCTGTTTGTCAATAGTTCTCTTTACTTTTGCAAAGATTTTAAGTCTTATTTCTTGCCATTTGTTAAATAAATCTATTTTTCACAATTCTCTGCTTTTGAAGTTCATTTGCCTCTTTTTCAAGCCGTGCAACATATTCTGTATGTTCTCTGATACGCTCGGCATCAATAAAGATGTTGTTGCAGGTTCTCACATCTTTCCGTAACTCACGCAATTCTGCATTTATTGTCTTGATTTCTGTCTTTGAGTCGGTTTTATCATACAATTTGCTCCGCCGGATAGTCAATTCATCAATTTTATTTTCAACATTTCCCTTGAATATGGTCAACTGCTCTACCGTTTCAATATCGTTATCATACAGAAACCGAAACTGTTTTTGATACCGTTCAAATTTTGTAAGTTCCTCACGCATATAAAACGAAACTCTCTGTGGTGTTTCCTTTTTGCGGATTTTACCGAACAGATACAAATAGTGAAAATACAACGCTTTGAATCCGTGCAGCTTGGTTGGCTCATATTTATTAAGCCAAGCGTTATAATCGGATTTTGGCTTATCCAAAGCTCGTATGCCGTTCCTCGCCGCAATAATTCGTTGCCTTATTGCCTCCTCACTGTAATTCTTACCAAGCGATTTCAGTCGTATATACCTCTGCGAAAACGCCGGCTTTAACGCAACATATTTTACATCACGCTTGACCTCATACCCACGCTGTTTTAATATTTTCCGAAACTGCTCATATGTATATGAACACTTGATAATTTCATCAAGCTCCTCTTTTATTTGACCTCTGATGGTAGGTCTACCATCGTGCTCAGCTTTCCATTCGGCATAATTTTTACCCTTGCCGGGATTTTTAATTACAGACAAACCGTATTCAGCACAGATTTTGTCCGACTCTGCTCTCATTTGCCAATATGCCTTACTTCCGCCCCTGAATTTCTTTCCGTCAACAAATGAAACGGAGTTTAGGCAAAAATGATTGTGCAGATGTTCTTTATCG
>CAKSGP010000457.1 GCA_934454745.1 uncultured Clostridia bacterium | reverse complement strand
GTACAGATTCGGAGATAAGGAAACGTCTGCCTTTTGTTGATGTATAAAGGGTTGTAGGGTGAATTTGAACGTATTCAGGGTTTTCAAGCTCAATTCCGTGTTTTATTGCAATGGCTATTGCATCGGCTGTAAGATGGGGATAGTTGGTACTGTTATTAAAGAGTCCGCCTATACCGCCGGTAGCAAGCATAGTGAATTTAGCATCTATTTGAATAAGTTCTCCAAAAGATGTGCGTGCAATAATTCCAGAGCATCGCCCGTTACAGACCGTAATATCAATCATTTCAACATTTTCTTTAATGCGTATGTTTTTACGCTTAGATACTGCTGTTATAAGCTTTGAGGTTATTTCCTTGCCTGTAATATCCTCATGGTAGCAAATTCTGGGTCTGCTGTGTGCACCCTCACGTGTGAAGTCAAGCTTGCCATCAGGTGTGCGGGCAAAATCAACCCCTAATTCAATAAGCTCTTCTATTACGGCTCTTGAGGAACGCAACATAATGTCTACGGATTCTTTTCTGTTTTCGTAATGACCTGCACGCATTGTATCCTCAAAATATGCATCATAATCAGACTCGTCATACATAACACATATACCGCCCTGTGCTAAAAACGAATCACTCTTATCTATTTCGGATTTTGTTATCATTAGTATGTCTTTATCTTCGGGCAGATTAAGTGCACAGAAAAGTCCTGCAATACCTGTTCCGACTATGACAATATCAGCTGTGTCTTTCATAAAAATCATCCATTCCGCCGTTCGTACATCAGCATAATTACAACGTGAAAAAGAAGCAGGTAGGTCGCTTGAAAGGCTGCCGCCGACGTATGTGTATACTTCAAGACAGGCTTTAAATATGAGATGCGACGCTTATTTTCCGCGTTAACTCATTTATGAGATTTATCCCATATATTATACACCTGATTTTGGAACTTGTCAATACAACAGGGTAAAATTCCTTTAATAAAGCCGTTTTTTGGTTGACAAAATTTGAGGATGATGATATAATCAGTATATAATGATGTATCGAAAGGAAAAGGTTTTATGATTACAATTATAGCTGATTTTGATGTAAAACCATCATATACAGATGAATTTATAAAGCTCGCACGTGAATGTACGATTAATACAAAAAAAGAAGTCGGATGTCTTGCGTATAAGGTGTTCTCCTCTTATGATGATAAATCAAAATTCACTTTTATAGAGGAATGGGCGAATGAAACGGCGATTGAAAAGCATAATCAGATGCCCCATTTTAAATCCTTTATTGATGCTATTAGCGGAATTTTAAATACACCGCCTTCAATAAAGAGAATATCACGTGTTACGGTAATCAGATAAGGTGTTATATGATATTTACGATAGCAGATTTGCATTTACCTCTTGGGATTAATAAGCCGATGGACGTATTCGGGACCCGTTGGGAAAACTATGTAGAGAGATTAGAGCATAACTGGCAGGCATCAGTTGGCACTAATGATACAGTGGTTTTGCCTGGTGATTTTTCCTGGGCGACATATATTGATGAGGCAAAGAAGGATTTTGATTTCCTTGAAGGCTTAAACGGCAGAAAAATAATACTTAAAGGCAACCACGACTATTGGTGGACGACAATGTCTAAGATGACGGAATTTGTTGAACGTAACGAGTATAAGAC
>CAKSGP010000456.1 GCA_934454745.1 uncultured Clostridia bacterium | reverse complement strand
ATTTACAGCCGCTGCAATACCGCCAATTATCAGTGAAATTACGCTTATAACAAATACGGCTTTTGATGTTATATTGTCACTGACGTCTGTAAAATAGAGTATAGCCGCAAAAATCAAAAGCATTACGGCGGTTATGATAACAGATAGCAAAAATGATTTTAACAACCGCATAATATCAAATCCGACATTTTCATCAAAACTATTCATAAAAAACATCCTTTCATGCAAAAAAATAAAGACACCTATTGCAAATATATGCAACAGATGTCTGTTTATTCTTGCTAAATTATGCTTCTGCTTTTTTCTCGACTTTTGCGATGGCACTTCTTTCCATTCTTACATAAGACTGCTCAGCCGTGTTGCCGATACTGCCTGTTTCCAGAACTACATAGTCATCTTTTACTTTTACAATTTTACCCACAATACCACCGATTGTAGTAACCTTATCGCCGACTTTCAAAGCGGCAACCATAGCTTTGGTTTCTTTTTCTCTTTTTCTCTGCGGTCTTATCATCATAAAATACAAAAGCAAAATGATAACACCAAAGGCTATAAATTGAGTAATCATAGCTTGTGTACCCATTGAAGAATTTGTACCTGCGGTTTCGGCGGCATTTTCTGCATATGCAACGATTTCAAACATATTAAATTTCTCCTTTAAAAATTATTCACAAAATTGCGTATGAATATATTATACATTGCAGTATATAATTTTGCAAGCACTTTTTGATTTTTCATCACTGCGTTTTTACGCAACTTTCTGCAAATTAAAAAATATCGAAAAAATAAAAAAAGTGCTTGACATTCGATAGATTATGTGGTAAGATAATATGCGTAGTCAAGATTTGGTATGCGCTCATAGCTCAGTTGGATAGAGTGTTTGGCTACGAACCAAAAGGTCGCAGGTTCGAGCCCTGCTGGGCGTACCAAGCGAATAGCTTAGATATAGGCTGTTCGCTTTTTTGTTTTATTAAAAAATGTGTAAATAGTAGAGGAAATGTTCAAAAAACAGACATTGATAGTCTGTTTTTTTTATTGTTATTATGGTTAATTTGATATATAATTATTCATATAATAATGCTTTTTTAGTAAAAGTTTATAAAAGTTAAGAAAGAGGGAGTATAAATGGATAAGAAAAAGAAGATTTTAGCGGCTATTATTGCTGCTACAATGTTGACTTCATCTGTTTCAAGTATGGCATTTGCTGCGGCAGATACAAATCCGGCAAGTGCATATACAAACGGTAACGTTGCATTGATGGATGATGAAAATAGCACTGTTTATTATACAGATGATTTCTCATCATACACATCAACAGGCATCAGCGTACAAGGCACAGCAGGTCAAACTGCAACATTAGGTAATTTGGACCTTGCTCTTGGTGCAAGGGGCAGCGGCGGTGACACAACAAGTGTAATTTCTATCGGACAAGACGGTGACAACAATTACTTGAAATTTGTTTCAGGTAAATATGCATCATCAGAACGTGGTGCAAGTTTTACATTTAATTCTGCTTGTAACATTCCTGCATATGCAAGCATTGAGGACGGAAAAGTACTTCAAATGAGCTTTAAAGCGTATTTTAAAGATGCGGCTGCTACTATGCAGATTTTTGGCTTGACAAGTGATGACAAAACAGGGAATGGTGATGTTGTAAATGAC
>CAKSGP010000455.1 GCA_934454745.1 uncultured Clostridia bacterium | reverse complement strand
GGTCTTATCGGTTCGTATTTTGTGGATTTGGTGATGTATAGAAATATAAAATTTGATAATTCGATAAAAGTAATTGTGCTTGGGAGAAATATTGAAAAAGCAAAAAGCAGATTTGAGAATTATTTTAAATCGGAGTTTTTTAAGTTTTATGAATGTGATATAAATGACAGCATTAATGTAAGCGAAGAATGTGATTACGTCATTCATGCGGCAAGCAATACTCACCCGATAGCTTATGCGACAGACCCTGTCGGAACAATAACGGCAAATATTTTAGGCACAAAAAATCTGCTTGATTTTGCTGTTAATCAAAAAAACTGCAAATTTGTATTTTTATCATCTGTTGAGATATACGGTGAAAATAAGGGAGATGTTGACAAATTTACAGAAGACTATTGCGGATACATTAACTGTAACACATTAAGAGCAGGGTATCCTGAGAGCAAAAGAACAGGCGAGGCACTTTGTCAGGCATATATAAAAAAATATGGTTTGAAAATTGTTATACCGAGATTAAGCCGTGTGTACGGACCTACAATGCTTGAAAGCGACAGCAAGGCAATAGCACAGTTTATACATAAAGCGGTCAACAGAGAAGATATAGTTTTGAAAAGTGACGGAGAACAGTTATTTTCGTATGCGTATGTCGGTGATGCGGTTATGGGAATTTTATATTGTATGCTGTATGGAGAAAATGGCGGAGCATATAATATTGCTGATTATAATTCAGAGATAAGGCTAAAAGATTTGGCGAAAATATTAGCTGATTTATCTCAAACAAATGTCATATTTGACGTACCTGATGCAGTCGAAAAAAGCGGATATTCAACGGCAACAAAGGCTGTTATGAATAATGATAAAGTAACAAAGCTGGGTTGGAAGGCAAAAACAAATATGCGGGACGGACTGAAAAATACAGTGAGAATTTTTGGAGAAAAGAAAAATGTTTGAAAATGAAAAAAAGGTTTATGATTTACTTCAAGATGAGGAGTCGAAACAGATATTTTTAAATAAATTGCTATTTAATATTACATCGGATTGCAAGTATGTAGATAGAATGGTTAAAGAATGTATTAAGTTAAGCGATATTGAGCGAAATCTGGGAAAAGAAATATATAGAAAAGATATTGATAGATTATATGAATTAATAAATAAACGAAGAGTTATAATTTATGGGGCGGGTTCAAATGGACTTTGCTATGCAATTTTGTTTAGTAGAATAATGAAAGATGCAGATGTGGCGGCATTTTGTGACAAAAAGGCAGAAAAACAAAATTATAAATTCTATGGATTTGATGTAATTGATTTCAAGACTTTGATAGAAAAATATCAAGATTGCATTGTGATAATAACTCCTCAGAATTATAAGACAGAAATATATAATGCGTTAATAGAAAATAATTTTAATGCGGATAATATTTACAAAGATTTGCCGTTTGATTTAGATACTGTATTGGGACAATATTTTGATGATAAAATCATTAAATTTGGTCAGAATGAAATTTTTGCGGACGCCGGGTGTTTTGATTGCGGCACAGATATTGAGTTTATAAAAAGATGTCCTAAGTATAAAAAAATTATAGCGTTTGAACCTGACATTAATAATATAGAAACGTGCAGAAAAGCTATTAAAAAAAGGAAAATCAGAGATATAGAGATTAAAC
>CAKSGP010000454.1 GCA_934454745.1 uncultured Clostridia bacterium | reverse complement strand
ATCCAATAGTTTGCAAAGGGCTTGCAGTTTGCACATTCACTCTGTGCAATTTCATTTTCGTGATGGGGAAATATCAGATCCTGACCGCCTGAATGAAGGTCAATTGTCTCATCCAGGAACTTATTCGCCATAGCACTGCACTCAATATGCCAGCCCGGTCGTCCCTCGCCCCAGGGGCTCTCCCAGAAGGGCTCGCCGTCTTTTTTTGCCTTCCACAAAGCAAAATCCATCGGATCGTCCTTACGCTCATTTACGTCTATTCTTGCACCAAGCTCCAAATCCTCAAGAGGTTGTTGTGAAAGCTTGCCGTATTCTTTAAATTTCTTTGTTCTGAAATAAACATTTCCGTCAACAGCGTAGGCATATCCATTGTCGCAAAGACGTTTTATAATACCAATAATAGCATCAATATTTTCCGTCGCTCTCGGATGCACAGTTGCCTTTTTTACGCCTATTGCCTCTGCATCTTTATAATACTCAGCAATAAATCTTTCGCCCAACTCCTTAACTGTGATACCTTCTGCGTTTGCACGCTTAATCATTTTATCATCAATATCGGTAAAGTTCTGAACAAATGTTACCTTGTAGCCGATATACTCAAGGTATCTACGCATTGTGTCAAATATGATAAACGGTCTTGCGTTTCCAATATGGAAATAATCATACACAGTAGGACCGCACGAATACATTTTGACATTGTCCTTATCTATCGGGACAAACTCTTCCTTTTGCCTTGTAAGGGTATTGTAAATTTTCATAATTGTACTCCATATCTTAATTCCTAATACTGTCATTTAATTATATCACTTAAATGAGAAAAAAACAACTATTTTTGCAAAAAAATAAGAACATTTTAAAATATGCTCCCATTCTTTTATTATATTTATGAAATGCAGTTTTGTCATTCCCACTCACTAAACGTGTCAAGCACTACTGTGTTCGTGCAAACAACAAAACTGCCCGTCCAACAATTTTATTAAATTATAGCACTGTTGCCCATACTCACTAAACGCATCAAGTGCTACATCGTTTGTATGAGTAACAATTCTGACTATTCAACAATATTTTAACAACAGAATTGTTGCCCATACTCACTAAACGCATCAAGTGCTACATCGTTCGTATGGGCAACAATTCTGTTATCTCTCTTATACTGTCAGTACACCCGTTTCGGATTCAATCAGCAGTAAAATCTCCTCCTCACGTCCGTTTTCAGCATTAATATATATTATAAAGTTTTTATCCTTGTAGGTTCCGTGGAATTCATAGCAAAGAACTTCACGCAATGAATCCTTGGGGATTACTGCCAGCGTAGGCTCATTGACATTAAGATGCTTTGCAACCTTTTCCCGTGCTTCATCTACACTCAATACTGCACCAACATCTCCCCTGTCCTTGTGATTCATAAGATATCCCTTACATTCAATACCTGTAACCTCTCCGTTATCAAGAGCGACACGGACTTTTATAAGGTCTGAATACATTTTTATTCCGTTTTGAGAATATGCGAAATTAATTGTGGCAATATTGTCGGTTATCTCATAATAGCTGTTTGCCATATCAGTAAATCCGTGCTCCGTAAGATAATTATGCGCTACTGCCGTTGCCGCATCTTTATCGTAATTCATTTCGCGTACGTTACGGCTTTTTATGAAATACATCACAT
>CAKSGP010000453.1 GCA_934454745.1 uncultured Clostridia bacterium | reverse complement strand
CTAAATGGCCTGAATATGATGACCCAAAGACTGTTGATAATGAAGTTGAAATTGTTGTTCAAATCAATGGCAAGATTAGAGATAAGATGATGGTTGCTGCCGGAATTGATAAGGCGGAACTTGAAAAAACAGCTATGGATTCGGCAAAGATTAAAGAGCTTATCGCAGGCAAGACAATAGTTAAGATTATTGCAGTACCGGGCAAGCTGGTTAATGTAGTTGTAAAGTAAATAATAAGGGGACTGTCATAAAATGCACAGCCCCTTTGTTGTATATTAAAGGAGAGAGATTATGAAAAAGAAATTTTTTGCGTGTGCGATATTGATTTGTTTGGTATTGCAGACGATTTTTCCGATAGCAATATCGGCTGATACGGATATACGCATGGTAACCGTATCGGGTGCGGAGAGTATGTATTATCAGCCGACAGTTAAATTGCAGAGCAGTGATGCGGATTATGAAGGTGCATATGCGGTTTTGCATGAGGGATTGAAAAACAGAGAAAAAGAAATAAATATATCTGAGTATAATATACCGTTAGATGATGTCAAAAGCTTTTATATCGGTGCGGTGTGTAAAAGTCCGGAGCTAAGTTATGTCAGAACATCTTATTCATATACATATTCATACGTAAATGACTGTATAAGCACTATAAAGCCGGACTATATAGATGATATAACTCCGGAAATGTCGGCACAAGCGGAAAAATTGGTTGACAATATAATAGCAACGCACATTACAGACACAATGACAGATATAGAAAAGGCATTGGTTTTGCATGATTATCTTGTTCATAGTGCGGTGTATGACAGTGAGGCGGCAAACTCAATGGATTATGAAAGTTATGCAAAATCATATACGGCTTACGGTGTTTTGATGAATAAAACAGGTGTGTGTCAATCATACGCATTGGCATATGGGTGGCTGTTGAATAAATGCGGTATTGATTGGGAATATGTGGCAAGTAATAGTATGCATCATGCGTGGAACGGTGTCAAGATAGATGGTGAATGGTATCACGTTGATGTCACATGGGATGACCCTGTAAACTCTACGCCATGGTGCAGACATAAATATTTTATGATTACCGATGAGCAGATTAGGAAAATTGAAGAACCGACAGTAACCACAGAACCAACGGAAACGGGAGAACCAACAGCAACCACAGAACCGACAAAAACGGAAGAACCGACAGTAACCACAGAACCGGCAGAAATGCTTGAAACTGCGGTTGAAGGTCCTCATGACCACTATAATTGGGTGAGCAGTGCTGAATATACAGGCAGTAAGTACAGTCAGGGCGACTGGGTGTTCAGAAACACAAGCGGTGATGATTATATTGTAAAATATAACAGCGAGGACGGAAAGTATTATTATAATATAAAGAAGTATATATCAGAAGATGAAATGGAATATGGGGTAAGCTATTTCCAAGAAAAAGACGGGAGAATTTATTATAAGACATTTGTAAAATCTAATTTTGCGGGTACAACTGTTGAAAATTCAAGTGAGGACGAATATAATGCAGTGGTTTATCCGTTTGCAAGTTCTGAAAATGAGGATATGGGCATAAAAGATACTTCAAAAGTTACAAAAACCGATGAAAAGCTGAACGTGAGCGTGGATTTGAGCGGATTGGATTTGTATGTCGGTCAAACCATACGGATATATGC
>CAKSGP010000452.1 GCA_934454745.1 uncultured Clostridia bacterium | reverse complement strand
GTATAGTTTTATCATCTGCCGCTTTTAAAGCATTTATAACTGCCGCCGCTTTATTGATACATTCCTGATAGTCTGTTTCCGGAACAAAATCATATACAATACCTGCACCGCTTCTTACAAATACTTTGCCGTTTATCTTGTATTCAATTCTGATTGCAATACAAGTATCAAGATTACCTGTAAAATCTATATAGCCGATTGCTCCGTCATAAATTCCTCCTAAATCTACAAGCATATTATGCTCTGCAAGCTCTTTTTCGTCATCAAGCAATTCTCTCTCAAGCTTTTTGTCCTCGTCCTCGGTTCTGCCTCGCGGCCTTGTTCCTGCTAAGTGGAAGGTGTGAAGCACGCCATCCTCAAGCTTAACTAAGGTTTCATGCGATGCTCCTGCGACCTCAACGTCAGTACCTGAAATATAAAACATATATGGTGACGGATTTATAGTCCTTAGAACACGGTAGGTGTCAAGTAAGCTTCCTTCAAAGGGAGCAGAAAGTCGGTTTGATAAAACAATCTGGAATATATCGCCTTCTTTTATATAGTCCTTTGCTTTTTCTACCATTCGGCAAAATTCCTCTTTGGAAAACAGTGCTGAAACCTCACCCTTAAGAGTACCTTTTTCCTTTTTTTTCATGCACTATACATCTGTATTCGGCATTTGTCAACGCCAAATTTGAAAAATTTTTAAAAAATTTATTGAATTGCTAAAATATCTTGAAACTGCAAAATTTTTGTGTTATAATGAACGCAAGGATGTTACCAAACCCTGTCGGGTTTGTGATTGATGCGTTTATTGATATCGGTGTGAAGCAAAGCAGATAGGCTGCTTTGCACTTATGATATAATAAACAATGAGGCAATTTGCTTTGATTTTTACACAAAAGAATATGTAGACAAAATTGGAGGAGAATATGGATATTTTCAGCATTCTAAGCCTTATAGGCGGTTTAGCACTGTTTCTGTACGGTATGGAGCTTATGGGCGACAGCCTTAAGAAACTTGCCGGAGGTAAGCTCGAATCAATTCTTGCAAAGCTTACATCTACACGATTTAAGGGATTTGTGCTTGGATTGATAGTAACTGCAATAATACAGTCATCATCAGCTACAACGGTTATGCTTGTTGGTTTTGTTAACTCCGGTATAATGAAGCTGGGACAAACAATAAGTATAATTATGGGTGCGAATATCGGTACGACAATTACTGCGTGGCTTTTAAGTACTGCAGATATAGGTGATAGTGCTACGTTTATTTTGAAGCTGTTTAAGCCTGATTCGTTTACGCCTATCCTAGCAGGAATAGGACTCCTTATGACTATGATGGCAAAAAGCGATAAAAATAAAAATATCGGTTCAATTTTTATCGGTTTTGCGCTTCTGATGTTCGGTATGGACGCTATGAGTGGTGCTGTTGACGGACTTAAGGATAATGAATCCTTTACAAATATCCTTACAGTGTTCTCGAATAATCCGGTAATGGGCATTATAGTCGGCACATTGTTTACAGCGGTGTTACAGTCATCATCGGCGTCTGTGGGTGTTTTGCAGGCATTGTCGCTTACATGTGTAATTCCGTATTCTACTGCAATCCCTGTAATTTTAGGTCAGAATATTGGTACTACAATTACTCCTATTTTATCGTCAATAAGCGGTAATACAGAATCACGCCGTGTTGCGG
>CAKSGP010000451.1 GCA_934454745.1 uncultured Clostridia bacterium | reverse complement strand
GCTGTATGGAAAAGAAAACATTTCAACCAAAGCAAACCAAGGATATGCCGGGGACTCGTCAATCTTATAAATTCAAAGATACAGTTATAAATGTTGAGCCGGTATTTAAAACAACCGGCAAACGGACGCTGTTTGATTCATTGGGTTTGATGATGCATAAAGACTCGGAACAATCCTGAAAGCAGCCACGGTACAACTTCGGTACTGTTTATTTGGCTGCGGGAAGGAGGCATAATGAAACGGTCAAATAGTAACAATAAAAGCGCCAGGGATAAAACGGCATTTATATATGTTCGTCTATCCCGGGATGATGAGCTGGAGGGTGAAAGCTACAGCATTAGCAATCAAAAAAAACTGCTGACGAAGGTTGCAAAGGATAAGGGATATACAAATATCGTTGTATTTTGTGATGATGGTATTTCCGGTGTTACAATGAACAGACCGGAATTTAACAAAATGATCGATCAAATACAACTTGGTAAGGCTGCTGCAGTATTTATAAAAGATTTGTCCCGTTTAGGAAGAAACTATATTGAGGTGGGAAGGCTGACGGAAGAATTTTTCCCGGAGCACAACATCCGATTGGTGTCTGTTTCGGATAATCTTGATACTGAGGAAGGCGAAAGTGAGCTTACCCCAATAAAAAACTTATTCAATGAATGGTACGCTCGCGATATCAGCAAAAAGCGCCGTATCAGCAATAAGATTAAAGGTGGTTCCGGAATACCTTTAAGCCCGCCGCCTTATGGCTATATTAAAAGTCCCGATAACTCACAACGCTGGATAATTGATGAAGAAGCAGCGTATGTGGTACGAAGAATTTTTGATATGTCATATAGTGGAATGGGTACTTTCCAAATTGCTTTAACTCTGTCGGATGAAAAGATTTTAACACCTACAGAATACGCAGTGAGAAAAGGTATTAAAAAAGCCGGCGGAAATGCCGGTAAGACTACTGCTGACCCGTATCATTGGGGACAATCGACTGTCGGGAAAATTCTTGCTACCCAAGAATATTGCGGTGATGTGATAAATTTTAAAACATATTCCATATCTTACAAAAACAAAAAAAGGCACGCAAATGATCCTGAAAACATATTAGTGTTTAAGGAAGTCCACGAGCCGATTATAGACCGAACAATTTTTGAAACAATACAATTAAGGCGAGGCAAGACAAGAAAACGTCCTATGTCAAGTGGTGAAAAGAATATGTTTTCAGGCTTGCTTGTGTGTTCGGATTGCGGTAGAAATTTGCACTACCATTTAAACAACCGTAATATTAGGTATTTTAGTTGTCCCGGTTATAATCAAGGAAGGCGCAAAGACTGCCTCTCGACACATTATGTACGTGTAGATTTTTTAGAACAGGTTGTGTTAGCAGAAATTCGGAGACTTACGCGGTTTGCTTGTAAATATGAGGATGAATTTGTCAGAGTAGTCAGTCAATTTTCTAAGCAAGCGATGCAATCGCAGATTGATGCTTATCAAAGTGAGGTCAGATCCTTGATGTCACGAGATAAAGAACTTGATCGTATATTTGAAAGATTATACGAAGATAACTTGTCGGGGAAAATAACTGATGAACGCTTTAAAAAAATGTCTGTCAATTATGACAGCGAGCAAAAGGATTTGCGTGAACGGTTGAATCGACTCAATGACATTCTTGAAGAGCTTGCCTGTAAA
>CAKSGP010000450.1 GCA_934454745.1 uncultured Clostridia bacterium | reverse complement strand
TTGCAGCAAATACTCAAAAATAAGGCGACCGGAAAAAGACTTATCAGCTTAATGAAAGATTGCTTTCCATTCTTTGAAGATATTGAAATAGAAAACAATTTTGATCAATCGATTACTTACAAAATCAAGGAAACCTACTCTCCGCAAAAATTTTATTCAAATTTTCTTTCTGATGGAACTGTTAGTATGTTGGCGCTTATTATAGCGCTGTATTTTACCGATGGTTCCAAGATTGTAATTTTAGAGGAACCCGAAAGAAATTTGCATCCACAGCTGATGAAAAAACTTGTTGAATTAGCCGCAGACGCTTCCGCTGAAAAGCAAATTGTTATTACAACGCACACTCCAGAAATAATTAAATATGCAGAAAGAAAAAACTTATTACTCGCGCATAGGAGCAACGTGGGGTTCACTTCTATAGAGAAACCAGATGAAAATGAACACATTCAAGCGTTTTTAAAGAACGATATCGGAATTGATGAATTGTTTATACAAAACTTATTAGGAGTGTAAACATCAAGATTCTTTATGTCTTTGTTGAAGGGCCTGATGATAATAGATTTTTCACCTATCTGCTGCGTGGATTGGATTTTAAAATTGTTGAGTATGCAAATATGCCTCAGAAAAAAATAGCAGATTACATCAAATCTATTATGTCAATTCCAGGAAGCGATTATATTTTTACATCAGATGCTGACGGCTTAACAATTGCTCAAAAAACCGAAAGAATAAAAGCACATTACCCCTATTGTGAATGTCAAAAAATACATATCGTTCAACGTGAAATCGAAAGTTGGTATCTTGCGGGAATTAATATAGAAAAGTATCCCTCAATTAAGCGCCGAAAAGCATTAAACACTGATAATACCTCGAAGGAGGATTTCCGAGCATTAATACCAAGGCGTTATAGCAGAATAACTTTTATGATTGAACTCCTTGAACAGTATAATTTACGTCTTGCAAAAGAAAGGAACATATCACTAACACAATTTGTAAACAGCGTATTATAAGCAAAAGGTGGAATGCTCGCTGTTTAGAGGTAAAGCAGATAACAGCAAACTCCTTTACCTTGCAAATAAAGAAAGAGCATTCCACAATATAATATTAGTCATACCTGTTAATATTATTCTATTAATTTTTAACTTTTAGACGATATACTCCTCGTATGATAAAAGGAAGGCGGCTCATTATGTCTCAAAGTGATAAAATTCAACTATTTGAAGATAAGCGCATCCGCACTGCATGGGACGAGGAAAAAGAGCAATGGTACTTTTCTATCGTGGATGTAGTCGCCGTTCTGACCGATCAAGCGGACCAGCGGGGAGCAAGCAACTATTGGGCCAAACTAAAGCAACGACTGAAAGAAGAAGGTGCAGATCAGTTGCTGACAAATTGTCAGCAACTGAAATTGAAGTCGCCTAAAGACGGCAAACGATACAAAACAGATGTTGCTGACACTGAACAACTTCTTCGCATTATCCAGTCTATTCCATCTCCTAAAGCAGAGCCTTTTAAGCGCTGGCTGGCAGAAGTAGGTAAGGAGCGAATAGAGGAAACCATCGATCCAGAACTGACAATTGACAGGGCTTTGGAAACTTATCTCAAAAAAGGCTATACCCGTGAGTGGATCAATCAGCGTTTGCAGGCAATCCAAGTCCGCAAAGAGCTGACGGATGAATGGGATGCACG
>CAKSGP010000449.1 GCA_934454745.1 uncultured Clostridia bacterium | reverse complement strand
GAACTGATGCCTACTGTGCAGACTATGAAATCATAAATAACGATTTGCTTGTATTACTCTCTGACATATTCAGAAATCCTGATATAAAAAAATACGTCTATTCAATAAAAGATGTAATCGTTGACCTAAACGGTATAACAGAATTTTCAGGAATAACATTTGATGCAAAAATCGGTTCATACCTCATTAACCCCTCAAAAAGTACCGATCTTGATTTTCTTGCAGCAGAATATCTTGGGGTATATCTCGATAATCAAGAGGCAGCACAGCTTTCTCTCTTTAATGATGATGCACCAAGAGACCGCGATGCAAAATATGCCCATATTATTTTTGCAGTATCAGAAGCAATAGCTGATAAGATTGAGGCAAATTCTCAACACGATCTTTACTATAATGTTGAATTACCACTTATAAATGTTCTTGCGGATATGCAAATATCAGGATTTGCAGTAGATACAGACGAGCTTGTGCGTTTTGGAAGCTTTCTTGAAGAACACATCAGACTTTTAGAACAAAAAATTTACGCGCTTGCCGGCGAGGAATTTAATATTAACTCTCCCAAACAGCTTGGGGAAATATTATTTGGAAAGCTTGGTCTTAAAGGCGGGAAGAAAACAAAGACAGGTTACTCAACAAAAGCCGATGTTTTAGAAAAGCTTGCACCTGACAATGAAATCGTTCAGCTTGTGCTTGAATACAGAACTTACCAAAAATTGAAAAGCACCTACTGTGACGGACTCATATCTCTTGTAAACCCAAAAACCGGCAGAATCCACTCCGTTTTCCATCAAACCGGAACGGTAACAGGCAGATTAAGCTCCTCAGAACCGAATATGCAAAATATTCCCACGCGAACGGAATTAGGCAGAGAATTGCGGAAAATGTTTTCTGCAAAAGAGGGGTGCGTTTTAATTGATGCCGATGACTCACAGATAGAATTGCGTGTTCTTGCCCATCTTGCACAGGATCCTGTTATGATTGATGCTTTTAGGAGTGGTGAGGATATTCACGCAGTCACAGCATCAAAAATACTCAATATTCCCATAGACCGCCTTACAAAAGAGCAAAGAAACAGTGCAAAAGCAATTAACTTCGGCATTGTTTACGGAATGAGTGAATACACATTGTCCCAGGACCTTAAAATATCCTTTGGCGAAGCAAAAAAATATATGAATGAATATTTCAGCAAGTATTCAGGTGTACGCAAATATCTTGACAGCCTGAAAGAATTTGCACACGCAAAAGGATACGTTACAACAATAATGAACAGAATTCGTTATATTCCCGAACTGAAATCGCCCCAGGCTATGGTACGTAGTTTCGGTGAAAGAGCCGCTATGAACACTCCTGTTCAGGGCAGTGCGGCAGATATTATGAAGTGTGCTATGGTTCGTGTTTATAACAGGCTTCAGGCTGAAAAGCTTAAATCGCAGATTATACTTCAGGTACACGACGAACTTATTATAGAAGCACCATATAATGAAGAAGAACAAGTAAAGGCTATTCTAAAATCCGAAATGGAAAACGCAATAAAGCTTGACGTTCCACTTATAGTTGATATGGAATCGGGCAAAAGCTGGTACGATGCGAAATAGCAAAATGTTTCGAAAGGAATTAATGGTCATAATAATGAAAAAATTATCTATTTTACTGTTTGCAATATTACAACTTACACTGTTTACCGGATGTAAA
>CAKSGP010000448.1 GCA_934454745.1 uncultured Clostridia bacterium | reverse complement strand
CCGCATTGGTTAAATGGATGGCTAGGAATAATCTTATTGCGAGGGATATTTCGGGCGGCAGAGATAGAAAGGTGAAGAAAATAAATGGCAAGCCGGTTCGCTGTATATGGTTGAAAAAGGATAATGGTGAGGTTTTAGAGATGAAAGGAACCCAAAAGGATACCAAAGCACCGTTTTAGTTACCGAAGTGTGTAACCTCTGAAAGCGTTGGTATGACTGGGTTTGAGGGCACTTTTAAGGCAAAGTTACCGAGTTACCCTAAAAAACATACACTTATATATTATATAAAATAATATGTAAAAAAATGTTTATTTGATAGTGAGAGAAATTTTAGTAAAAAAATACGGTAACTTGGTAACTTTTTTAAAAAACCTAGCAATAATGCGGTGTTGAGGGTATTTTTAAACGGTAACTTTTGTGTAACTTTATGTAACTGTGTTACCTATAAAGGAGTAGAGATATACACAATATTTATGTGCATAATTTATATACATCATACACTTGCGAGTGTGTATATACTATGATATAATAATAAAAGAGCAAGAGGAAAGCGGTTATTTCTGACACCTTTTAATAGAATGGGGGTGTCAATATGGAAATGATAATCTGTTTTACTTTATTGGTAATGATAATAATTATTTACATAAAGAAATAGCCGCCTACTCTGCAAAGTAGACGGCTTTAATTATATAGACGTTTTGCGGAAATAACTGCATTGTTATTCCTCTTGCTTACATTCTATTATAAAAACTACCGAATGTCAAGAGGTGATTTAATTATGCCTATAAAATATAAAATTGATATTTTAGCGGAGTTAAAAGAAAAAGGTTATTCGACATATCGTATACGAAAAGATAAATTAATGGGTGAGGCAACTGTTCAGAAATTGCGGAATAATGAGCCTGTTTCATGGGGAAATATATCTACAATTTGCAAAGTGCTTAAATGTCAGCCGGGGGACATAATGGAGTATGTAGAGGACGGAGCGGAAATATAGCCGCTCCTTTTTATTTATTTTATGAGCCACATAATTTCCCTCTGATTATAAAATTTATTGACAGGTCTTTCTAAACGCTGCTATAATAAAATAAAGATTGGCGGTGAATTAATCAATGGATATATATGATGTATTTGTTAATTTTTATTACGCATTGGACTATATTTTTGATATGACAAAATCCGATGAGTTGCGATATTATTTAAGCGACGCTAATCCTTTTCTGTTTGAAGGACGTGGTTCGGCTAATCCGGCAACATATGATGAATTTGAGAAAGCGTTCAGGGCTGAATTCAAAACGGACAGAATTGATGCGAAAACAGCATATAATTGGCTTAACAAATATGTGGATATTTTAGATAACATTGCGGTGAAAGATGCGTTCAAAAAAATTACGCTGCAAATGTGGATTGATGCGGCGAGTGGGTAAAGGAGCAGTATATGACCGATATTCTGACTAGGTTCAAAAAATGCGAAACAGGTGTATCAGAACTGAAACATCAATTTGGAGATGATTTGCATAATGTACTTATAAATTGTCCCGAAACAGTTAATGCCGCAGACGTCATATGTGCAATAGAGAAATTTTTAAATAATACTATATCACAGCAGGAATTAGCAGATTGGGTTAATATTATTTGGTTTACGGAACGGTTCGCATACAATGAAAATGAAGTAAATGCAATAGCAAGTGCG
>CAKSGP010000447.1 GCA_934454745.1 uncultured Clostridia bacterium | reverse complement strand
CCAAGCATTCTGTATAAACATCATGATTGATGTATCATCAACTCTTATTGTCAAAAATGCATATCCTGCAGTTGCAGCCAAAGGAAGCATAAACCCCGTCTGAGTCAATGCAAGTATTGATATAATGGCACATACTGCGATTATACCTATATCTTTAAGTTCCCACATCCACATCACTGCTTTGGATTTTAAATTATCGGGATATATATACATTGTTTACCTCCTCCTATTTCGCAGCAAATTTCCTTACTGCCTGTACTGTTCTTACCGCTGCCTGACCTGCATAGTATGTACTCATGATGTTCACTCTTGCCGATGTATCAAGACCAAATCTATCTGCTATTCTCGGCACTTCGTTTGCCGCAAGCATAACTCCAAGTCCTAACAGCGGATGGTCACCAAATGTAAGAAGACCTGCAAACAAGAGTGAGTTCTGCAAGAATGCTGTAACGCACACTGCTATTACTTGCTTGCACCAATCCACGAACCCGTCCTGATGTCCTCTTGTCAGTCCGAAGATATATAGTGAACCTAACGCTATATTGGTAAGCATAATACCACCACGCTTGATGTTTGCAAAGAATACCTTTATTACCGCATAGCCAAGTGCAATAATTGTAAATAAGTTAAAAGGATTTATGTCTGCTGAAAAAGCAGTTAATTGCTGCAGAGACAGTTCTGATAAGTCTGTGAGTGAACCGCTGTACAAGCCACTCATTGCAACACCCAAGCTGTTCTGCACCTCTACTGCCAATTTGTATAATTCTATCGGCACTATGGTAAACAGATTTACCGCCATAAATCCTTTGATTGCACCTAAAGCTGCATCCTTTATGTTTCCCTGACCGTGCTGCCAGCCTATTGCCACATCGAATACTGCAACAACCAACGCTATGACATACATCGCCCAGCCGAACAGCCGAAAGAATTCTACTACAGCCTGAATCCATGAAAGTTCAAAGATCTCCACACCCATTCCGCTTAAATATGTGAAAAAAGTCTGGATAAACTCCATTACCTTTCCGTATATCCAATCCAAAAACCAGTCAAATACAAACAAACTTTACCACCTTGCCTTTCTATGTCATACTCATGCCCTCATCTATATCAATATAAAAATCCTGATATACCGATACAAAGTCTTCCACTGAGTCTCTGAGTTCCTTCATATCTTGCGGTGTCGGATAATATACATACCAATCAAGTTTGTCTCCGCTATGCCAAAGATGCGGCGAAACACCTTCTTTGAAGTTTGGATTTGTTGTATGCTTCTTTCCCCATAACTCTTCAAACCGAATTACGTTTCTATCTACGACGCCTTCTTTTCGTTTAATAACTTCCAACTTCAAAGCAGAATAATGATTCGAAATGTCTCTTGATATGTACTGTGCTTTTAATCTTAACTCATCATCAATCTTCCCATAAAATGCTCTGCCCACATATTTCATACTGCCTTCTTCAAAGCATTCCGTATCATCAAATACTTTCCTCAGTTCATTTTCAAATGTTGTTCCTTTCATTTTTCAGTTCACCTCCTAATTGAATATGGCTGTGCTTTTTAGGCACAGCCATCGCATACACAAATTACATTCCAAGGATTCCCCAGAGATATGTCGGTGCAGTCAAAACGAATACAAGACAGGCAAACAAAATCGCCGGAGCTGTCCACTCAAACTGTCCGCTTTTTCTGTAATCG
>CAKSGP010000446.1 GCA_934454745.1 uncultured Clostridia bacterium | reverse complement strand
CGTCCGAGTTTATCAAAATCTGTTTTATAATCACATTTTCAAAGCATTTGTCATGGCTTAAAGAAAAGAATATGACGGAAAAGTTTTCAGGGGTACTTTCACTCGCGGTACACGCAATGATACCTATGGCTATTATTCATATTCAGGGTGATGACGGTACGGTTCTTATATTTGCCCTTATGTTTTCAATAATGGCATTTACCGCAGGGGTTCAATTAAGATATTTTGCAATTTTAGGCGGATTACTCGTGTGCGCAATTCCGATTATATGGAATGTGTTTATGAACGAAGAGCATCGCAACAGAGTTCTTGCGCTGTTTGACCTTGACGGAAATGCACTTACAAATTACGGCTGGCAACAGTATCAAGGCAAGGTTTCAATTGCGAGCGGAGAAGCTTTCGGAAGCGGTCTTTTTAATGGGCAAAGAGTTGAACATTCAATAGTGCCGGAACAGGAAAATGATTTTATTTTTACCGTTGCCGGTGAAGAACTTGGCTTTGTCGGCTGTATAGCACTTTTGCTTTTGCTGTTTTTTATAGTTTTTAAGGTAATTTTAAATGCAAAGCTATCGACTGAATTTGAAGGAAAATATATCTGCTGCGGTGTGTTTGCAATGATAACCTCTCAAACAGTTGTAAATATCGGTATGGTTTTGGGTTTTCTGCCTGTCGTAGGAATAACGCTTCCGCTTTTCAGCTCAGGCGGAACTTCTGCGTTAAGCACGCTTATAAGTCTTGGGCTTGTTCAAAGCGTCAGATACCACAACACCGACGATATGAATAAAGCATTTGTAAGGCGAGGCAGTACAAACCGCATCAGAATGTAATTATATTCCCTCATCACGAAAAATACGGAAAAAGTTAAAACGCAGGCATTAAAATGTCTGCGTTTCTTTGCGTTATTTTTCGCTGATTGTAATGTTTGCTTTATAGCTTCCGCTTACCCAACAGGTTGATGTTCCTTTCAACTTGAAAGTTACCGGCATCTGAACAGAACCAACCGTTCCGCTCTGATCCGAGGTATCTATTATACATTCAATATCGGAGCTCTTAAGATTTTCAAGTTCTTTCTTACTGCCGATTACAGTAACACTCATATTGGTTTGGGTTACATCGGCTTTATATTCTGAAGATAAACCGCTGACCTTAAATGAATCAACCGTGTATGTTTTCTTCGATAAGCTGCTGAGATCCAATACAACCTTAGCGGCGGTTGAATTACTGATATTTTTGCAATCTGTCGGAATATTGATGCCCTGATCATTGTATTCATACCGCTTATTTGAGAGAGTTGCAAAGTCAATGGATTCAAGCTTTATGCTTTTAGTATTGTCAAGAACTTTTTTAGGACCTGCGAGAAGAATTTCAGATGGCTCGACTGACAGCATATCGTCGCCTAGGTTGAGTCCTTCAGGCTTGTTCATAAACTCGGGAACAACCTTTACTGTCTTTTCGGGAAGAACAGAAATTGACGCCTCTACCGTGCCAAATTCCATCTTCAAAAGATCGGTGGAAATTCTATTGCCGGACTTATCGTAAAGAAGTATATCGGCTGTTACAGATGCTGAGTCATCAAGGATTCCGTCAAGTTCTGCTGAAGCTGAAACCTTGGCAATTTTTGCAATCTCTGTCTGCGGACCCGAAACGGTTATATTTTTTGACGCAAGCGAGGTTGACGCATAGTAGCCGTCAGCAACCTTATAC
>CAKSGP010000445.1 GCA_934454745.1 uncultured Clostridia bacterium | reverse complement strand
TGTATGATTATTTTGCTATTAATATATCTTTCAAACCGTATTTCTCAGCGATTTTTGCTAAAGAACCATCCTGTGCCATCTCTGTTATAATTTTATTAACTGCCTCTGTTACTGATGATCCCTTTCTGAATGCGATACCGTATTCCTCTGATTCAAAGTCCTTATCTACTATAATAAGATCCTTATAGTCAGTTCCCTCACCTACTGAACCGCCTGCCATTACATAGTCGATAACTGCAACATCAGATGTTCCTGCTGCAACGTCCATAAGTGCTGTTGCCTGTGATGCTACGGGCATACAATTTGCATTTGCAAACATTTTATCACTGTTCATAAGCTCCTCACCTGCTGAGCCAGCCTCTGCAATAACTGTTGCACCCTCAAGGCTCTCGGATAATTTTTCCTTATCCTCTGCACGCATTATAAGCACCTGTCTGTTCTCAAGATACGGTGTTGAAATTGACATATTTTCTTTTCTTTCGTCTGTAATTGTCATACCATTCCAGATACAGTCAATATTTTTTGAGCTAAGCTCTGTTTCCTTCGTATCCCAATTGATTTCAACGAAATCTGCTTCAACGCCTAATCTCTTTGAAACTTCTTGTGCGAACTCTGTTTCAAAGCCTACAAACTCACCCTTGTCATTTGTATAGTTAAGGGGGTTAATAACGGTATATCCTATTACCATTTTGCCGTTATCCTTTATGTACGCCAAATCATCTTTATTAGTTGAACAACCTGCAATTGACAATGACATAACAGCCGCAATTGCTAACGCAAAAAGATTCTTCATTTTCATTTTCAATTCCTTCTTTCATTTTAAATAGATACATACATTTTACCACACATAAACCTGCATTGTCAAGGTCAATATGAGATTGATGCAAAAAAGACCGCAAAATTGTAGAATTTTGCGGTCTTTTAGTCAATATAATACCGTTTCATTGAACGAATTCTCTAAGAGTTCAGGATGCTCAAGAAGCTTTTTCATTAATCGTATTGATTTTGCAAAGTAAAATCCGTCCGATATACGCTCATCAACCGTAAATCCAAGTTCAATACTGCTTTTCATAGTGATATTGCCCTTATTATCATAAAAGGGACTCATTTTTCTCTCACCCACAGTAAGAAACAATGAATTTGTTCCCCAGTCTGTCAAATGATGATATGCCACACCAAGCCCGATTGAACCAAGCTGTGAAATGAACACAGAGGCGTAATGAGGGTCATCCGCTATTATAGATGATGGCACGAGGCCTCTATGATCTAATGTACGCACAACAAAGCCTATAAACTTTCTTATAACCCCCGGGAACATTGATACAATATTCATTACATGCTCTGAGCCGTCCTTCTCTGTTGTGGCACGGCAATCAGAAACCTTATCATATATCTTTTTTCGGATTGAATCGAGATTATCCGATTCCTCTGCACGAATATATGCTAATGATTCCTCCGCATCATCTGATAAGCTTGTTTTTACAATAAATGCCGCCGACAACTCATTTCTTTGGTATATATTCGGTGCAGAAACAAATCTGTTTAAGTGCGGTCTTAAGACTATGGTTTTAAGTATTGCCGCAATTATTATATGGAACAGACTATATCTAAATTCAGGATTTTCTAAATTCTTTTCACGTATGTATTTATTAGCATTTGTAAGATCTATGCGTTCATGTATGAAAACCTCACTTTCACAGCGTTTAGG
>CAKSGP010000444.1 GCA_934454745.1 uncultured Clostridia bacterium | reverse complement strand
GAATATGAATGCCGTTAACGGAAAATTTTATATAGCGGCAAATTATGAATCGAACGAACTGTTTGAAAGATATACCGATGTGGTGTATTCCTGCGACTATGTAGAGGTAGCGTCTGTATTTGCTCAAAGACTTTCGGAAGAAATCAAAAGACTTCAAGTCGGCAGATGCGATTTGTGTATGAATATTCTGAATAAAAATGACTGCTTACCTATCGGCAATGAAACATTTATAGGAAAAATTATTGTATTAAAACCCGAAATACTGTCCCCCGAATACAGGAACGAGCATTATCAAATTATGAGATGTACCGGCGGTAACGGTGCAAGAGCCGACGGACTCGGAACATCCGTATTCTGCACAGAATTATATACGGGCGAAAATATGAAATACCGTCGTGCGTCGGTTTTGGGAATATTAAAAGAGAATTGCTACCCTGCTTGGCTTACGGATATATTGGAAAGTGAAAAGGTCAAGAAAAAATCTCACAAGGAGGCTGAACGCTGATGGAAACAAAGGATATACGCTTTATTGACAGTAAATATAGCGAGCTTTTTCGTATCAAGGACGGAGAAAGCATAACCGTAACATTTTCCGACGGCTCTATGTCAGACCGGCAATGCACATATATTGACGATTATCATACCAAAATAGGCAACAATGTTTTTCATATCTGCGAGTTTGCCGAGCTTATGGAGCGTGGCGGTAGTGTTTACCGTCCGAAAGATACGCCAAAGTATGAGCTTGAAAAAATTGAACAATCGGAATTTGAATATACTTTTGCCCCGAACAAAGATGATACATTAAATCGCGGGTGCGTCTGCTATATCCGCTGTTACTTTGATAATTCTATCAACGAGCGTTTACAGACAGCATCAATGATAGAAAATAAAGAGAACTATAACAAATATCACACTCCTGATTTCAGCCGTGAATGTGATAATGTCATAAACTATTTTCGTTTTCAAGCTGATACGCCGATACTTAAAAACCGTATTACAATGCACAATGCGGCGTATGACTTAAATGCCGAACGGCTTGCAAGCGACAAGGATATTTGCGAATACAAGGTAACAACTGAGAAAAATGTATATTACATACGGTGTGATTCAAGAAAGAACACATATAACGCATATATCTACTGCTATGATAAACAGGCATTGCAGACCTACAAGGATTTAAAATTTGTTGAGCAGAACTACGACGCTATTGACAAGGACAAGTTTTTCAAAACAACAAACGGTGTTATGGAAATGTACTATAACCCCGATGCGAATGCTGGAGGACAAATTGTTGAGCTTACCATATCAAATGACGATATTAACGATGCGGCAAAGCTGTATAAAAATCCGCAGGACTTCTTTTCACATCTTGAAGGTATGGCAAAGGGCGTTCTTTATGATGTGGGTACGGAAACCTTTAAAGAAATGGCAGAGTATTTGATGGAAAGCAAAGGCGATTTTGAAGGATGTACTTTAAAAACAATGAACGGCTTGAAAAAGTATGCTGCACCTGAAAAGGCAAAAAACGAACAGGATATTGAACGATAATTTTTTGCAGCGCAATATTAATTATTATATAATAAAGATACAAAAACAAGGAGCGTGATTTTTATGATGACAGCAAAAATAAACTTTATCACAAATAATCTTTTGGTTGATATGACTTGCCGTGAAACGGAGCTTCGTGACAGCTTGCAGAATATCGGAATAC
>CAKSGP010000443.1 GCA_934454745.1 uncultured Clostridia bacterium | reverse complement strand
GTATAAGGCTTGTGTATTATCTGATAAGTTAAATAAACTACCCGCTGTTGAGCAACAACATATTTTAGAAATGGTTGAGCTTATGATCCGACAAAGCTGTTAAAGTATCCACTTACAAGACGCCCATATTTAAAAATCCGGAGAGAGCGAAAGGCTGGTTTTTTATATACCTGTAAATGATAAACGGGAGTCGCTTTGGCAGCTCTCGTTATTTTTTGGGGGAGAGAGTATATGGGCAAATCAATAAAAAAGATCCAGAGGTATTCTTAAATACGCAAAGGTTCTTGCGGAACAATTAAATAGCACAATGCTTATGGCATATATTGTTAAGGCGTTATTACGCCTTGCTTTATATGCTTTTTTTGTGCCTTTTTATATTTTTTATAAAAAATTTTTGATTTTCGGTTCACTTTTAGCGAGGTACCGTACTTCTTATTTTTATGAAAGGGTATAAAAAGGTGGGCGTGCATGAAAAAGACAAGCTTTACTCTGCACGATATAAGCAAAGAAATGATTTTGAGTGCAGACTCATATTTACGAACAGTAATTATAAATAAAAAGCGACATTACATTCGTAAAATTACCAAACTTTCACGGCATGGTATAGCTATGCTTGAACTTGAAAAATATGAAAGCAATCTTATTTGCAACGATAGTTATTTCAGTACTTCCGGCATTACATATTTTTCAGTAAAGGGGCAGCACATTCCAATAAGAATCCCGGAAATATCCGAAGCTTTGAGTGAACTTTCGGAAATGCATCTGCAAATTTTACTGCAATCGGCGGTGTTGCAAATAACCATTGAGGATATTGCAAAGGAATTTGGAATTTCAAAAAGAATGGTTTACCGCTATAAGCATGATGCAATAGTAGAATTAAGAAAGAAGTTGAAGAATTATGAAGAATAGAAAGAAAAATATAAATATTCCTGATCATATTATTTTAAAACTTTTGAATCAGGAAACCGACGCTGAAAAAGAGGTTCTCGATCATTATGAAGGATACATAAGAGAGGTTGCCACCGAACCCGTTTACTCCAAGGACGGCTCCAGAACGGGATATTATTATGACGAGGATCTTGCACAGGAATTACGGACAGCTCTTTCCCAGGCGCTTCCTGCTCTAAGAGAAGCACTTATTAAAAATCATTTGGAAAAGCGCCCCGTTATTGTTGTATTAGGAAATTTAACTGATTAATCATTGCAGAATATCTGCTGATTATAAATTCTTTGCGGTTCATTGCACCTTGACAAATATGCCTATGGCATTATAGTAATACACTGCAAAACAATCCGATGAGCAACGATTAACGAAAATCCACCGTGTGACAAACGGAAGGTTGCCAAGACATCGGTAATAATGAGACTTGCCGTAAGAGCTTAGCGGCGCTGCCTTAATTGCAGTTATATCATTATGTGTGATAATACGATATAATGCGGGACTTGGTGCACCCATTGCACCAAGTAGTCAACCGGTGCAGTGTATCCCTCGACGGATGGGGCTGAAAAAATCCGTTTTCACACAAATTAAAAAATATTTTTATAGCCGATATTCCTTGTAAAATAAGCGCTTTTAGCTTTTTTATCTTTCTAAAAAGCAAAAACGAAATTTGACAAATTTTTATCTCTGATTATACTAAAAAACGAACCTAATGTATAGGTTCAGTGGCTGTGGTTTTGCAGGCATCTTTAGTAATGCAGAGAAGGATTACGG
>CAKSGP010000442.1 GCA_934454745.1 uncultured Clostridia bacterium | reverse complement strand
TCGCATATGTATCCACAACCTTGTCCATATTCTCCTGCGTAAGCTTATTGTTGTTTGTAACCTTGATACACTCATTTGTAGCATCGATGAATAAGGTTCTGTTATCAGCTTTGTTCTTCTTTAAAATCATAATGCAGGTAGCAATAGAAGTTCCAAAGAACAGATTACTTGGAAGCTGAATTACACAATCAATGTAGTTGTTGTCAATCAGATATTTTCTTATCTTCTTTTCGGCTCCGCCTCTATACATAATTCCCGGAAAACATACTATTGCTGCTGTTCCGTTAGATGCAAGCCATGACAGCGAATGCATTATAAAGGCAAGGTCTGCCTTACTCTTTGGTGCCAGTACTCCTGCCGGAGAAAATCTAGGATCATTGATAAGCAGCGGGTTGTCATCTCCTGCCCATTTGATTGAATATGGAGGATTTGAAACTATAAGTTCAAACGGCTCATCATCCCAATGCTGCGGTGATATAAGGGTATCTTCGCAGGCAATATCGAATTTATCCGGTTCTATATCGTGAAGAAACATATTGATTCTGCACAGGTTATATGTAGTGATATTAATTTCCTGACCGTAGAAACCGTTTCTGACAGCATCTTTACCAAGCACTTTTTCTGCCTTGAGAAGAAGTGAACCTGATCCGCACGCAGGGTCATACACCTTGTTTACTTCTGTTTTGCCGACAGTACCAAGCCTTGTAAGAAGCTCTGATACATCTGCCGGTGTGAAAAATTCTCCACCTGATTTTCCTGCATTAGATGCATACATCGTCATCAGATATTCATACGCATCACCAAAAGCGTCTATATCATGATCTTTAACATTTCCAAGATTCATAGATGCAACGCCGTTAATAAGCTTAACAAGTTTCTCATTTCTTTTCGCTACTGTTGCACCTAGTTTGTTGCTGTTTACATCAAAGTCGTCAAACAGTCCCGCCATGTCATTTTCTGATGCTGTACCTTTTGCCGAATTTTCTATGCCATTGAAAACGGCTTCTAAAGTCATGTTAAGATTTTCATCATCTGCGGCCTTTTCTTTGACATTCCAAAACAAATGACTTGGCTTAATAAAGAAGCCTTTAGTTGATATAAGCTCTTCCCTAGCACCTTCTGCATCTTCATCAGAAAGCTTTGCATAATCAAATCCTTCGTTTCCTGCTTCTGCCTCACCATCGTTTATATATGAGGCAAAGTTTTCTGAAATGTACCTGTAAAAAAGCATTCCAAGTACATACTGCTTAAAGTCCCAACCGTCAACACTTCCTCTGAGATCATCTGCAATGCTCCATATTGTGCGATGCAGTTCTGCTCTTTCCTGTTCCTTTTTGATGTCTGCCATTTTAATTCCTTCCAGTTTCTATTCTTTTTTCGTACAAAATCCTTTATGTGTCCAATATTGCAATCTATGGCTGTTCTTGCCTTTACACCTGTTGATTGCTCTCTTTCTGTATTTACACTATTATATACCACTTATAATCATTATGGCAAACTAAACTTACTATTCGTCTGCCACCTCAAATATAAGTTGTTTGAATACAGCATAAAAAATGCTGCATTAAATTAAAATGCAACATCTATAAAGGCTGCCGTATCAGGCAGAATTGTTCTGTTTTTCGGCAGACTGCTTTGACTAAAATTATCTTTTCCTTGACCAATTATTAAAAACTTCAGTCAATGTTCATTGGCTGAATTTCAAGCAATATCAA
>CAKSGP010000441.1 GCA_934454745.1 uncultured Clostridia bacterium | reverse complement strand
ATATTACTATTTTGAAATTCGCGAAAACGGCGTTACGGTCACTGTCGAAAACGAGGCGGGAGTCGGTTTTGTCAATGAGGCAAAGAAAGGAAATATAAAGATTATTAAGAAGGACAATGCTTCGGGCGAGCTTCTTTCCGGTGTTGAATTCGGTCTTTACGATCCCCAAGGCAAAGAAATCGCCAAAGGCGTTACCGACACTAACGGCGAGCTTGTATTTGAGAATATCCGCCTCGGGAAATATGAACTGAAGGAGCTTACCCAAAAAGACGGTTATTACAAGAATGAGGATATTATCCCGGTGGAAATTACCGAGCACGGAAAAACACTCGTTTTTGAAGTAACCAATAAGAAAATTCCACCTGAGCCTAAAAGCCCTAAGACCGGCGATAGCAGCAACATCTCCCTTTGGTTTACCGGTATGTGTTTGTCTTTGCTCGCAGGTATTGGGCTTGGTGTATATAACCGCAAGGAAAAAAATAATTAAAAAAGAGGTAATGACATGAAAAAGTATTATTTATCCCATATTGATTTTTCCGAACTCATCAATGTGACAGCGGATGAAAAACAACTAAACGCTGCCCGCGAGCAAATGGCAGAGCTTAATCTGCTTACCGAAAAAGGCAACCCTGCCACCGGTGCCATCAGCTCTATGGTTACCAGTTTGTCAAAATCATTTTTTATAAAATTGCAGCGAAGGCTTAGCCGCCGCAGCGGGGGCATCGGAGCCATTAGAGATACTTTGAAAAAATTGTACGACCGAAAGGATTATTACGGATTTTTTCTCTATGTTTCGTTTTTGTACGGTTTTCTGGAATGGCAGGTGCCGAGCCGACTGGTACTTTTGCCTGCAGTCCCGGAAGCTCTTAGATGCTATTGCTCGGAGCTTATGGAGGCGTTTGATAAATTTATCAAAGAAAACACCGACGCGCAAACCGAAGAGACTGTTGCGGATACAGATAATTAACTGTAATAAATCAGATTGCAGGGGTAAGGCAATTTACCCCTGCGTCTGAGATGTTTATCAATCCTAATAAGGAGGCAATTATGAAAAAGTGGCAAAAGATACTGCTTCTGTTCGCAATGACAATGATGCTTGGTTTAGCAACAACAATTACCGCTTTTGCGGCAGGAGAAAATATGTTTGAGGTTGCGGATAATATTATTCGTGATGTATATACCCATATTGCGGGAATATCAACTGTTTTGGCGGCGCTGATGTCTGCTATTGCGGTTATTGGCGCAAAAATGTCTAATAACCAGCATAAGGTTGACCAAAGCTGGGACTGGCTTAAAAGAATATGGATAGCATGGGCGGTAATTAACGGTATTGGCGCGTTTATTTCTTATGTTGTTCCGCTATTTGATGGATACAATGTGCTGCCTTAAACAGCATATTCCGAAAGGCGGGTGATGTCTTATTCTTGAAGGAATTTTACAAGGACTTGTGCAATGGATATACGGCTTGTTTTTAGATCTTATGTCATATTGCGCTAATGCTTTGCTCGGTATTATGAGCACCGATCTGACTTTATTTGAGAGCAGCGTGCCGGTAGTTGCAGACTTATATGCGGTTTTTGTTGCGGTAGGTTGGGGACTTCTTATCGGCAACTGCGTTTTCCAGTCTATGAAAGCTATGTTTGCGGGCTTCGGTTTTGAAACGGAATCTCCTGCAATATTGCTGATGCGAACGGGACTTTTCGGTTTTCTGCTTATATTTTCAAAG
>CAKSGP010000440.1 GCA_934454745.1 uncultured Clostridia bacterium | reverse complement strand
GATTTTCTTCATAATTCGATCACCCCTTCAGATTACATTCCAAATTCCCACGACTGCTGAGGTGCCTGAGTTTTTGTTGGTGTCTGTGTCGGTTGTTGCGGTACAGGCGCCTCCATTGATATTGTCGGCTCAGGTGTAGGTTCCAACGAAGGCTCAGGAGTCGGAGTCGGTTCAGGGGTCGGAGTCGGTTCACCTAACTGTTGCATAAGAGTATTTATTCTGTCTTCATCAAGTTCGTTATCATCCTCAAGCATTTTACGTACAAGCTTAATTGTTGCAGAATTTATAACCTCTGCACGATCACTCCTGATACCGCCGTAAACAGCATTCAAAGCCTTAACTATTTCATTGTTCTCTGTTATATACATACTGAATGTATCAACGGCATTTGAATTTTCTACTATACGTTCCATTGAAAGATCAATAAAATCCTGCTTGTTTTCTTTCATAAAAGAAAATGCAAGAATATTGGAACGCTCGTGAAAACCTTTAAGGATTTTGCAAGCACTATCCACTCTCTCATCTCTGTCTTCTGCATAAACATACTGTGCATAATAGTCATAAAAATCTACTGTGTCCGAAACAACGCGGTCAATATATGCGTCAATATTATCGCAGTCCTCAACTGTACGTACAGCCTCACGGATATTTTCCCTTAATTGATCCTCAATTTCGCTATTTAGTTCTTTACGGCGTTCGTTGCAATATTGGAAAATACGTTCAGATTTTACTGTATCCTCATATTTCTCTATATAGTCAGCAGACCTCGTAAGATAATAAGCCTCATAGTATAAATCACAGGCCGCCACCTGCTGTTCATACACTGCCTCATCCGCTTGGTCAAGATAACGGCAATTTGAAACTGTTACCTTTGGCAAAGTATATGTAAGTCTCACTGCATTAAGCTCATTTTTCAGATCCGATTTCTCACCGCAGCCTGCAAGGCAAAAAACCGATATAAGGCATACAAGACAAGTCTTCAGCCATTTATTCATTATTTTTCACCTCTGAATTTTGTCCTTTGGCAAATTTTTTCAACAATCCGCCTTTGCTGCTACTGTTTTTCTGTGCATTATCTGAATAACTGTATCCGTAGCCATAACCATAGCCATAACCATAGCCGTAACCGCTGCCATACTTATAACGGCTCTTGTACTTTTTACCATAACCACTTCTGTAAGAGCCGTAGTTCATACTCATAGCATCGATATCATTTACAAAAAAACCTAAAAGCTTTGCTTTTGCAATTTTCAGAAGACTTAATGCCTGGTCTATACTCTCATAGTTTGTAAAGCCTTCACGTACAACAAGCATTATACCCGATACAAATCCTGACAAAGCCACAGCATCTGTAACAACCGTTACAGGCGGTGTATCTATAAGAATGTAGTCATATTCTTTTTTGAGCTTCTCAAATAGCTTGCCCATTGCTTCAGAACCTAAAAGCTCTGCGGGATTAGGGGGTATAGATCCTGATGTTAAGCAATCAAGTCCAGGTCTCAGATTATGATAAACAACGTCTTCAAACTCTTTTTGCTTTGAAAGAATAGTTGTCAATCCGTCAGTTTTTACAACGCCAAGATACTGGTGTATTCTTGGTTTTCTTAAATCCGCATCTATAAGTAACACCTTTGAGCCCGTCTGTGCAAATGTTATAGCAAGATTAAGAGTGGTTGTAGTTTTACCCTCACCTGCATTAGAGCTTGTTATACATACACATTTACAG
>CAKSGP010000439.1 GCA_934454745.1 uncultured Clostridia bacterium | reverse complement strand
TAATATAACTGTAACACTTGGATAAAATCATTTAAAACGAAAGGAAACTTTAAATATGTCAGACACAATAGTAAGAGGAAACAGTATCGACGGAAGTATTCGTGTATTTGCGGGAATAACTACCGATTTGGTGGAACGTGCAAGAGAAATTCATAATTGCTATCCCGTTGCGGCTGCCGCACTCGGACGTACATTGACTATTGCATCTATGATGGGTGCTACGCTGAAAAGCGAAACCGATGCAATAACCATTCAGTTTAACGGTGACGGTCCGCTTGGGACAATAGTGGTTACTGCCAACAGTAAATCGCAGGTGCGTGGATATGTGGAAAATCCATATGTGGAATTACCTCTTAATAAAAAAGGAAAAATTGATGTCGGCGGCGGTGTCGGCAAAGGTACACTCGGTATCATTCGTGATTTGGGACTGAAAGAACCGTATATCGGTCAAGTACCTATTGTAACCGGCGAAATCGGCGAAGATTTGACCTACTACTATGCCACAAGCGAACAAGTGCCTACCGCAATAGGCTTGGGAGTGTTGGTCGATACTGACGGCAGTATCATATGTGCGGGCGGATTTATGCTCCAATTAATGCCGGAGGCAACAGAGGATACCGCCGAAAAGCTTGAAAAAATCGTCCGTTCACTTCCGCCTGTAACCACAATGATACAGGACGGTTTAACCGCCGAGGATATACTGTTCAAAGTAACCGACGGATTTGATATGCTTATGGAAAACAAGCCTATCAAGCCTGAATATTACTGTGATTGCAGCAAGGAACGTATGGAACGTGCACTAATATCAATCGGCAGAAAAGAATTGACTTCTCTTATTGATGAGCAAGGTAATGCGGAGCTTACCTGTCAATTCTGCGATAACAAGTATAACTTCTCTAAGGACGAGCTTACCGAATTATTAAATAAAGCTACCAGAGATTAAGTTTGCTGAAATATTATACAAAACCAAATTAAAAAGAGAACCCTTGCGGGTTCTTTTTTTAGTCGTAAAGTATTTTCTTTTTCTCCCTATCAAGTACATCATTTGACGGGCTTATGTACACACATTCCTGACAGCTGCCTTGAATATCAAGTTCAATTTTATCAAGTGTACATTCATTGTTTTGCTGATATATACATAAATAGTTTTCACAGGTCATAATATTACTCCTATTTGCAAATATTTTTTTATATTTTATCATATAATAATCAAAAATGCAACCATAATTGGTTATATAAATAAAATTATAATAAGTTATAATTTTATTAGGAAGTGATAAAATGTTTAAAGTTAATAATGAATTTAAAAATGCAAATATAGCACGAACAGTGCGTTTTACTGAAAATATCTTTGAAAGACTGAATGAAACAGCTACAAGAAATGATATTTCTTTTAATTTATTGGTATTGCAATGCTGTAAATACGCTCTTGATAATGAAGTAGTTGAAGATGATGAAAAATAAAAATATATCTCAATAAATGATTTTCATTATAATTGAGATATATTTTTTCTTTTATTTGATTGTATATTATTTTTCTAAATCTATACTGTTCACTAAATATATCTTTCTGTTCACTTACGCACAAAATAAATTGCACTATACTTTCATTCGTACCTACGCTTGCACTTTCCCACTAAACTTACCCTAACGGACACGCAAAAAGCGTATATCTATATTCAGTGGGCACAGAGGGTATGCCGTATCTATGCTTTGTTTGTGTATT
>CAKSGP010000438.1 GCA_934454745.1 uncultured Clostridia bacterium | reverse complement strand
ATACTGTTCTTAAATTGCAATGAATTATTGTAATTTTTAACGCTCATTTCTTCAAGTTCTTCGGGGGGTTGTTAAAAAGGTAAACTAACATATCTGAAAATGCCATATAATCAAGCGGATCAAACAGGTATTTTTAATCGATCAATTCCGGTATACCGCCAACCGGCGTTGATAAAACGGGCAACCCTACCGCCATAGACTCAATAATGCCTCTCTGCAATCCTTCTGCCTGAGACGGAAATACAAGTATACCGGAATGATTCAGTATATTTCTGAGTTCTTACGGTGACGGTAGTAAACCAAGGAAATCCACATACTCCTCTACGCCAGGATTTTTTGTTGTTTCCTCAAAGGTTTTGCGCATACTTCCGTTGCCTATAAATGTAACGCTTGCATCTACGTCCCTATTTCGAATCACCTTTAAATCATATAAAACAGTTTTTTCGCCCTTGCGTTCTGTGTTCATTGAAACATTGGAATGCACAATTCGAAGCTTTTTAAGATTTTTATATTCTCGCTGTTGACAGAAAGCTTCATCGGACAAGGAGATTGTTGAATAATAGGTTTCAAAACGCTCGGCGTCCTCTCCGTGAATCTGGGAGTATGACGGATAATTTTCTTGAATCATTTTTTGTGACATAAGATACGCCGTTTGCGGCTTTGCAGAAATTTTTAAGGTTTTTACTCATTAACTTTTTCCCGTTCTGTAATTTTTTTATATAAATCAAGATATTTCAAATACTGTTGCTTTTTCTCGTATTTTTCAGCATTTGTCCGAGTATCAAATGTAGTGGTAAGCGCTTTTTCAATTCCGTGCTTAATATTTTCGGCAGTAAGCTTTTCAAGAATCATTCCGCCGTTTGGAGTCACAACTTCCGGAACTGCTGTTAAATTTGATACAACAACAGGGGTTCCGCAAGCCATAGCTTCGACCGTTGTAAGCCCCATCGTTTCCTCTTTGCCGGCATTGACAAATACATCCGCCGCAGTGTATATTTCGGCAAGTTCATCTATGGTATTTGTTGCTGGCAGACCGAGAATATTATGAGGCAACGCCTTTATCTGCTCGGCACTCATTCCCAACAGTACTACTTTGTAATTTTCATCGAGCAGATTTGCCAATTCCTTAAATTCGTTTAAGCCCTTACGCTCGCTCCACGTGGTGGCAACGCCAAGAATGACTTTTATATTCTGCAAGCCGTACTTTTCTCTGAAATTGCTTTCGGTCGGCTTGAACATATCAAGGTTAATACCGTTCGGAATTGCTTTTACAGGGTACTTACCGAGAAACGACTTTTTAACAAGTGATGCAAGCCATTCGGAGGGTGTAACGAGCGTCATATTTTTAACGCTTGTAAATAATTTTTTCTTTTTATTCCAATTTCTCTCGGAACGGTCAAGCAATATGCTTGACGGATAGCTTTTTTTGAGGGGACAGCCGCAACACCCGGTTTTCCATCTGTCACATGCGGCTGTCGTAAAGTATGCACAGTGACCGGTAAATGCCCAACAATCGTGAAGTGTCCAGACTACCGGCTTATCCGCCGCCGCAAGATAATTAAATAGAATATCAATATTAAGATAATAGCCGTGAATATTATGTAAGTGGATAATGTCGGGGTTATATGCCTTTATTTTCTCAACAAGCTTTTCTGTCACATTTTTACTGCCGAAACCCGACGCGTCAAAAAAACGTGCCTTAAGTGCGTGCAGATTGACATCTGTATTTGTGCC
>CAKSGP010000437.1 GCA_934454745.1 uncultured Clostridia bacterium | reverse complement strand
TTGTGCTACTGTATTGTGATATTCGGAGAACATTCTGTCATAAAGTGCCATAAGCTCGCATTGACCGACTGCCGCAAGGGACTGCTTTATTTTTGTATCCTTCGGCTTTTCTGTATAACCAAGCTTACCCATTGCAACACCTATTGCACCTGATGAAACGAGTATTATTTCAAAACCGCAGTTTCTTAAATCCGAAAGGACACGTGCTAAGTCATTAATCCTGCGTATATTTATTTTCCCTGTATCGTAAGTAAGAGTTGACGTTCCTACTTTTACAACAATTCGTTTATTTTTTGAGTTCATTTTTAAGCAACCCTTTCCCATTAATGCATATATTATATAATAAAAAATCCGATTTGTAAAGTGCAAATCGGATAAAAGGGGAGACAATAATTAAGTGGTTGTATTTTTAACTGTAATTACGAATTCATCGCCCCATTCGTGGGATTTTTCGTTATAGCGTGCATCAATTCCGCTGCTGCGTATAAGGTTTACTGCATTAGATATGGTATTACGCAAAAGCTTAATATCGTTAATCCTATTTATTTGAATTTCCGGCTCAGTACCTGTTTTTGCAAGCTCGTTAATATATCGTGCTGTTTCTGCCTCGGTCAGTGAATTTTCGCATATACGACGTGTTGCCTCAATCTGCCGTGTCTTGTCCTTTATTTTCAGAATCGACTTTGCCTGTCGTTCTGTCAATTTAAAACTACGTATATATTTTCGGACAAGCGGATCAAGGTTCATCAGATTCATTCGCTCGTTGATTTCGTAGGGTTTACTGCCAAGCTTTCGCGATAGATCACGGCTTGAAATACCCTTTCTTTTAACAAGCTCTTTGTAGCTTTCGGCAATTTCAAGGAATGAAAGATCCTCACGCTGTAAATTTTCAAGTAAAGATAAAACCGCACAATCTGACCCGTCAGTATCAAGGATAATACAGGGTATTTCCTTAAGCCCTGCGCTGTACGCGGCACGAAATCTGCGTTCGCCTGAAATCAGTTCGTATTCGTTTTCTCCGGTTTGGCGTACTGATATGGGATTTAAAACGCCGTAGCGTTCAACAGAACGTATAAGTGCATCCATAGAGTCCGGGTTAAAGAACTTTCGGGGCTGGCAAGGGTTTGGCTTTATAAGCTTTAAAGGAATGTTTTTAATCTTGTTATATGTACTGTCTGACATTTTTATCACCCGTTTTCTTAATATTAATAAAAAGGAAACAGCGAATGGTAAATAGTAGAAGAATGTAAGCTGATACCATTCGCTGTGCCTCGGTGGTGGAAGGTGTAAGACAATTTGGGGGTGACGGTGGTTTGCCGTCTGTATCTGTTTTGTTTATGTCTTACAAGTATCATTATAGCATAAAAAAATGAGGTGTAAAGCAAAAGCGTGCGACATAAATCGGCACGCTTTTCGGATTATTTCTTTTTAAAAACTTTTTCGACAGGAACCTCTGTTGCTTTTTTTCCTTTTCTGGGGAAAGATGTCGGGGTATGTCGTACTTTTCTTACAATAACAATATTATGTTTTAAATCGGTATATGGGATTTCGACAGTAAAAATGCCCTCAACTTCTCCGCCCAAAACACCTATTGCACCTAATGCATCTTGTAGCTCTGATTCTGCAAGAGGCCCCTTTAACGCAAGAAAGTATCCGCCTTTTTTTACAAACGGCAGACACCATTCCGAAAGTGTACGCATATTAGCAACAGCACGTGAGAGGGCAGTGTCATACTT
>CAKSGP010000436.1 GCA_934454745.1 uncultured Clostridia bacterium | reverse complement strand
GCTGCTCTGCCTGCGATTGACGTGGTCAATCTTACTGAATTGAGCCACATCGGCATGATGTGTTGCAAGATTGAATTCTTCAATCAAATGACTCCACCGGGAATCGAACCCGGGTTACCGCCGTGAAAGGGCGATGTCTTGACCGCTTGACCATGGAGCCTTATGCTATCACCACTTCCATGGTGACCGCATTTAATGTTAGCATACTGTTTCAAAATATGCAAGCTTTTTTTGAAATTTATTATTAAATATATTATTATTTTTGATCGTAAATTTTAGGTTCTACCGTTTTGTTTTCAAAATCTATAAACAGCTGGAATGCATAACCCTCATCACTGGTATCCCAGATTTCCACATACTTTGGCTCTATTTCAATCAGGATTTCTGTATCTTCATGACTGTATTTATTATAACTTTCCCACAGATGTTCTTTATATCCTTTTTCAAAGCGTCTGTCTGGCTCATCTACCACCAATCCTTTATTAATCGCAATTCCTTCCACCTGTACTCCGCTCCAGCACAATGCTACATGCGGATTTTCCAGAAGCTGTTTTGTTTTCCGGAAATTCTTGTCTGTCTTAAACCAGATTTTCTCATCATAAAACAGGCAGCTTACATTTCTTACCATTACATAGTCATTCACGCTGGAAGCCAACGCCATAATCTTCCAGTCTCCCAGCATTTCAAACATTCTTGCAACGGCCTGTTCGTATGTAATATCTTTTTCTAATGTAAATTTCATCCCTAATCTCCTCTTTATCTGTTAATGATTCCTCTTATCACACCACTTAATCTCTTATAAATAATAAATGTAACCACCGATGTTGCCCCATATTTGATCAGATTAAATGGAAGCAGTCCAAAAATAACAAGGCTTACCGTATCCTTCATGGCTGGATTGACAGCATTACACATTGCAATAATATCACCCATGGACATACCGAATAATTTCACATAAAACGGTATAATAAGATATAAATTAGTAAGAACTGCAACCACAGCTACTACACAGCAGCTGACAGCCATTCCAAGAGCAGCACTTTTTCTTGTCTTCTTTCTGTGATAAATAAACACTGCCGGCAGCACATAAGCAGAACTTAACAGAAAATTCTGCAGTTCTCCGGTACCAAGCGACATCGTTCCCTGCATAACAAGCTGAAGCAATATCTTCACAACGATAATGCACAGTGCTTCTACCGGTCCAAACATCAGACCTCCCATAATCTCCATCACACCAGACAGATCAAACGAAAGAAATGGCGGCATAAATGGAATCGGAAATCGCATAAGCATAAGTACCGCACTGACAGCTCCCATAAGACCTATAAATGCAATCTTTTTCACCTTCATCCTCGATGCGCTGTGCACCTGATTACTTACTGTTGTTACTTCTTGTTCATTTCCGTTCATATCGAATCCTCCTATAAATAAAAATAACCCGGAACATCTACGCTCCGAGCCTTATTTTTGCAGAAAATGTCTTTTCTCATCCGGACTGTACCGTCGGTTCTGGAATTCCATAAAGGTCACCAGATCAGCCGCTCTCGCGGGTCATGGACTATACCATCGGTAGGGACTCTCACCCTGCCACAAAGACTTATTGATTCTATATCGAGTTGTAATTGCAGTAACATTATCTGCCGGAATTTATTATATACTTTTCTGGCACAGCTGTAAATATTATTTATTATTTTTTTGAATTTTTTGGAATATTTTGAAATTTTTGAAAGGAATTGTTT
>CAKSGP010000435.1 GCA_934454745.1 uncultured Clostridia bacterium | reverse complement strand
ATAAATTTCACGCTCTTACATCTAAGGATGAATTAGTATTTGCTCACGGTGCAATAAAGGCGCTTGCGGCAGATATGATGAAGATTGCAAACGATGTTCGCTGGCTTGCAAGCGGTCCTAGAGACGGTCTTGGCGAAATCTTTATTCCTGAGAACGAGCCTGGCTCTTCGATTATGCCAGGCAAGGTTAATCCGACACAGTGTGAGGCTGTTACTATGGTTGCAGTTCAGGTTATGGGTAATGATGTTGCAGTTTCTATGGCGGCATCACAGGGTAACTTTGAGCTTAACGTGTTTATGCCTGTTTGTATCTATAACTTCCTTCAGTCTGCAAGACTTCTGGCAGAAGCTATTCTTTCATTTAATAAGAATTGTGCCGTAGGTATCAGGGCAAACAAAGAGAAGATGCATCATAACCTTCATAACTCACTTATGCTCGTTACCGCCCTTAACCCATACATCGGTTATGAGAATGCGGCAAAAACAGCAAAGAAGGCATTCAAGGATAACATTTCATTAAAGGAAGCTTGTGTTGAATTAGGATTCCTCACAGCTGAGAAATTTGACGAAGTATTCCATCCGGAGCAGATGGTATAATTTAGGAGGTAGCGTAAATGAAGGTATCATACTTTCCAGGCTGTACCTTAAAGACGAAAGCTAAGGAGCTTGACAAATATACAAGAAAAAGTGCAGAGGCTCTTGATATTACCTTAGAGGAGATCGAGAATTGGCAGTGCTGCGGAGGTGTATTTACAACTGCCCGCGATGAAATAGCTACAAAGCTGTCATCTGTAAGGGCTTTAAGCGAAGCGGCTAAAAAGGATCAGATTCTTGTATCTGTATGCTCTGCTTGTCACAATGTTATAAAACAGACAAATAATGCAATCCAGACAGATGAGGGATTTAATTTCCGAGTTAATCAATATATTGATGAGCCCTATAACGGCGAAGCTAAGGTTATGCACTTTTTAGAACTCATTCGTGACGAAGTTGGCTTTGATAAGGTAGCCGAAAAGGTTAAAAAGTCATTGGACGGTAAAAAGATTGGGGCATATTACGGTTGCTTGCTCTTAAGACCGAGCAATGTTATGCAGATGGATGATCCTGAAAACCCCACAATCATTGAAGATTTAATTTCAGCACTTGGCGGAGAGCCGGTGGTTTATCCATACAGAAACGAGTGTTGCGGCGGATATATTGCACTTGAGAGCCCCGAGTCTGCAAAGGCAAGAAGTAACAAAGTAACAGAGAGTGCTGAAAAGTTTGGTGCTGAACTGATCGTTACAGCTTGTCCGTTATGCAAGTATAATTTAGAGAAGAACGGCAGTAAAATCCCTGTTGTTTATTTCACTGAACTGCTTGCAGATGCACTTGGTGTAAAGGAGGAGAACTAAATGAATAACAATCTTGAAAATCTCCAAGAAGAAATTATCCACTCAAGCGGAGTAAACCCCAAAAAGTGTATGCGTTGCGGAAAATGTTCAGCTACTTGCCCTGCATATGATGATATGGAGTATCACCCCCATCAGTTTGTATATATGGTGGAAAATGGCGACATTGAACCGCTTTTAGAGTCGAAATCACTATATAGGTGTCTTACCTGCTATGCTTGTGTAGAAAGATGCCCAAGAGGTGTAGAGCCCGCAAAGCTTGTTGAAGCTGTGCGTCTTGCGGTTATCCGCAGACAGGGTGCAAATCACTTAAAGCCGGACGATATCCCTGCTTTACTTGATGAGGATATGCC
>CAKSGP010000434.1 GCA_934454745.1 uncultured Clostridia bacterium | reverse complement strand
ATATGGGACCGTTGTTTCATTATATATTTTTTTATTCCCTCCCGGGATATTTGTAAATACCTTTTGATTTGGTATCAAATAATCCCCTGTAAATGCATACATATCATCAAGAATAATACATATGCTTCCCTCGGAATGTCCCGGACACTCACGTAGATACAGCTTATGTCCATTCCAATGCAACTCAATATCTCCCCGAAAGGTTTTATCCGCACTGCATGAGAACGGCTTCATATGAAAATCTGTGTTTTTGCCCATCAGTAACACATCAAAATATTGTGAAAAGTTTTTATCCGGCTTTTCTATATTTTCAGCACATTTTTCCGAGCATAAAACGGTTGTTTCAAAATGCTCACGGAACCAATTTACTCCCGTTATATGATCGCAATGCTCATGTGTAAGAAGTATCAGCACCTTTGAAACTCCGCTTTCCGATAACAGCCTGAATGCTTCATCGGAAATGTTTGGATCTATAACCAATGCCTCGTTATTCTCGATTATTATGTACATTATTGAACTTATTGGCTCAAAAGTATAACTATTTACTATCATTATATTTTACATTTTCTCTCATGGAGCTTAGCCATGATATGATTAATAACCACTATTGCCAGAATGCTATATGCTTTCAGTATCCCCTTACTGCTGCTCTTTCTATTTTGTTGTTCGTTCAATCACCTTTGTCTGATTTTAACATCACTATATGTGTTTTGTTATTTTTAATTCCTTTGCCATATCAGCATGATAAATATCCGCCATCCACAGCTATACCAGTACCTGTTATGAATTTTGCTGCATCGGACAATAAGTATGTAATTGCATTTGCAACATCATCAGTCTGCCCAACCCCCAGATACTGCCTTGAAAGTATAACTCTTTGCATAGCTTCTTCACCATTCTTTTCTACATATCTGTCATAAATCCCTGTTTTAATCATCCCCGCAACAACCGAATTAACTCGAATATTTTTTTCTGCAAGCTCCTTTGCAAGTGTCCTTACAGCTCCGTCCACAGCAGCTTTTGATGATGTATATGCAAGTTTACCCTTATCGCCGCTTCTGCTTCCAACCGAAGACATAACAACAATGCTGCCGCCGTTATTATTTTTCTTCATTGAGTATGCTCTTACAAGCTCAATAAAAGCAAAATAATTGATTTCGAATATGCTCTTCATAAATTCAGGATTGCACATTTTAAGTGGTCTGACTTGGCTTTCACCCGCGCAATGAACCAATCCGTCTAAAGCGCCGTGTGTTTTCACTAAATCCTTTATAAAACCGTCTATACCTTCTACATTCTTCAGATCATATGAATATATAGCATGTCCATCTCCGGTAAGCTCAGAAAGTACAGCATTAAGCTTTTCTTCGCTACGTCCTACAAGAATTACCTTACCGCCAACTTCACTTATCGTCTTACTTGTCTGTCTACCTATACCATCAGAAGCGCCGGTGACAAGTATTGTTTTTCCTGTTAAATCAACTATATTTTTCATTACATATCCCCCGGTGAATTTATAATACCATCAGCAAAATATTCGTCTGTTTCAAACACAGGAATAACGTCTTTTGCTTCAATTTCGGCTGATACAACCCCCCACGATAAACCTACTCCGAATCCACTCATAAAAATATTGTGCTTCCCTTCAAGGTCATCGCCAAGCGCATCACATATTGTAAGCGGGATTGCAGCTGCTGACGTATTGCCATAGCGGTCGATACACACCGGAACCTGCTTCATTGATACAC
>CAKSGP010000433.1 GCA_934454745.1 uncultured Clostridia bacterium | reverse complement strand
CGCTTGGCTCGCTTCACTGGGAGCAAGTTAAGCAAAAGACGTTAGTCGGCTAAGCAAAGAGAATGCGGCACGCTGGCGGATTGACTGGCGTGTCGCATTTCTCTTAAAAAATCAACAGGAAATAATGTGGGCTTCAGCATAATTTACTACATTTGCGATGTAATCATTAAAGACAACAATTAAATATGTATGTTATGGAAACGATTCTTGACCACAATATGACAGAGGAGGAACGCTACAAGCTTATAGGAACGCGTTCTGATGAAAAATTTCTCTATTGTTTAGACGAAGATTCTTCAAATCATTTTTTGGCGAAGCTTTATCTTTTGAGAAATGATGAAAAGAAAATGATGGAGTATGTAAACAAATTGCCTGTTAACATGAAATATGAGTTTATGGAATTGATTTCACCGTTAGATTAGGTTGAAGTTTGTTTTGGAATAGTACGGTTTAGTACCTATATTGTCTATCATATCTTTATACTCTTTTGGGGTTAACTTATTCCTAAATATCCGCTCAAATGAGACATCTAAGAAATCATCATAATAAGTATCATCTAACATCTTGCCTATCTTTTTTGATGCAACGCCTTGGCCAATGCCAAAATGTTTGAGCAAAGTTTGGAAATTGACGGAATTGCTGTAATAGCCAATTCCGTTTTTTCTTATCTCCTTATGATGCGTGGTCTTCCCTCCGAATTTTGCAACGAACTGAGGGTAGGTCTGTCGTGCATAAAATTCGTTTAATGTTTCCATCAACGGAACAGCATCACTAACCTTACCATTTCTCCATGCCTTTGAATGACAATGCAAAAATTCATGCCAAACGGTCTCCATTGCGGTTTCTTGCATTAAAGTCATTTCTTTATTATTCGCAATAGAGTGAAATGCTCCCTTCAACTCCTTCATCATATTAAAACCGTTTATTTCCTTGTTTGAGAAATAGAATTTAAATCCAATGCGCAATCTCTCAGTTCCAGCCACCTTATCGCAGCTAAAGACAATGTCCTTAATCGGCTTTGGAAAGAATGTACTATTATTATCGATGAACGCAAACAAGACCTTTTTAACTTGCTCGTTCGTCATCATTCTTTTAGGCAGCACACTGGCATCAATCTTAACCAAATTGCTTGAAAGGCTATAATCTATTTGTTGAGCATAATTGTCACCAAGCCGCATGCCCGAAAACCTTTCAACTTGCGCCCTGTTTTCACGAACAAAATAAGGCAGCTTATTACGTTTGGCTGCATCAAAAAGTTTTTCTTTGTTAGACTTGCACCAGTTCTTGAATACTTTCGGATAATCTTTCACGCGGTTTGGTGAAACATACCTGTTGTATTCAGCATCCGACATCGCGCGTAGCTTTTTCCACTCTTCACTATTTCTATCCATCAATATAGAGGACATAGAACAACGGCAGCGCGGATGCCAGCCAGTGAAAACAAAATCAGAAGGGTAATCGCCTTGAAGCTCGTCACATATATCTGTCAGCGGATGGTTCTTCGATAAACGAATACGAATGCCAAGAACAAATGGTTCTTCGCTCCAACGCTTACAATTCGCATAATTGTAAGCCATATTTATTTCTGTCGGCACCGTACTATCATGTCACTTTTCGACCTATCAAAAGACCAATTTTAATTTGGGTGGCGCATTGACGAAGTACGGAGTTTAACTCGTACGTCTTTTGCTTGATAAATGTGACTGAATGGGATGCTTATAGAACGCCTACTTATTTTGTCGTTATTGTC
>CAKSGP010000432.1 GCA_934454745.1 uncultured Clostridia bacterium | reverse complement strand
GTGTGAGAGTATGTAATCGGCTTCCTTTATTCTGCCTGACGCTTCTTTGCAGAAAGCGCGAATGGGAGCCGACAGAGAGAACACCCATATCGGCGAGCATATCGTCACGTGCGAATATGATTCTAAATTAATATCGATTTTCTCAATCGGCATATCCCACCTATGCATGCCGAATCTTCCGCACCACCAAAATCCGAGAGTGCCGTCGGTCATTTCGGTCGATTTTATTTCGTAAATATCCGCGCCCGTTTCGTCCGCCTTTTCATACGCAAGCTTTTTAACATAACCCATACGTGAAAAATATACGACAAGCTTTGATTTATCTTCACCTATATTTTTATACTGCGATGTATCAACCTTAAAATTCTCCTGCTTATAAAAAACGTCCGCGGCAAAGCCCGTTACGAACTGACAGAATCCGAATATAAAATAAATCGTCGACATAAAATTAGGCGGAAACATATAAAACTGTATGCATATCCACAGCATCAGAGTTATGCCGAATATCTCGCCGAGGATTATTCCCGCCCGCTTTTTCATAAACAAAAGAACAGAAGCGGTTATGTTCGTTATTCCGTTTACAATAAGCAGAGTAATGCCCGAAAAAAGCAAATCGTTAAACAGTATGTCGGCAAACGGCAGAACCTTAAAATACGGAAGCATACCGTCCATTCCGAGAGCCTTTCCGCTCGTGTCGGATATCATACCGACGGCACCGCATACAGCACCTATACCTATAAATAATGTCCAGAATATTAAAACACGGCGCGCCGCCGAAAATCTTGATTTTGATTTCATAAATCTGCCTCCGATACGATAAATATATTTTAGTACATTTTATAATAGTTATCAATACCCGTTTTATTTTTCGATATTGACATTGAAGTGCAAATATGTTACGATTTAATTAAAAAAGATGGTGAATAGATTGATTTAATCGGAAGAAAAGCTTTCTTATATCAAAATAAGCAAAACAATCCTATTATCCGTTTGGATTATTTTATCCGTACTGTGTTTTCCTAAAATAAATTCAGTTTTCTTTAATAAGCTTGACTTCTTTGCTTCTGTAATTTGGGTTGTATTGATTGCATTAATGATAGTCGTATCAATATTTAATATATTTTTCGGAAGAAAAATCCTGCCGAAATTGTATACAGGCGGCTCGCTGATATTCAGTATTATACTCTTCGGTTTTTCTTGGATTGAATCAATACATATCAGCTACGACTCGACTTCGTCGATGCGTTTTCTGTTTATTGCAGTTGCCTGTGTATTTTTTATCACATCCGTTTTGTTATATGTTTTATCAAAAAAGAATAACGGCAAACACAGAAAAAAATAAACAGCTTAATAACTCTTAAAAACGATACCTTACCTTCACAAGGTTTCCATACGGGATATTGAAACAGGAATTTATGTAGATAATTACACATTTAAAGATAATAATTTACAATAAAGCATTATTCACAAATCACCATATACTATTTCATTAAATGCTACGCTTGTGCTTCACATTAACTTATGATATAATAAAAACAAAATATTTCCATGTGGAGGAAAAAAATGAAAGTCTTTATTAGTTGGTCTGGTGATATAAGTTTAAAAGTAGCATTGATTTTTAGAGATTGGTTGCCTTCTGTAATACAATCAATTGAACCATATGTTTCTTCGGAAGATATCGATAAAGGTGCCCGCTGGAGTACAGATATAGCTAAAGAATTAGAAAATTCAACATTTGGCATACTCTGTGTAACAA
>CAKSGP010000431.1 GCA_934454745.1 uncultured Clostridia bacterium | reverse complement strand
GCGTTACAGAGGAGAGTGCTTTATCACCGTAAAAAGCCTTTTTAGGAATTGCGGCAGTATTTATATCAATTGAAGTCAACTTTTGATTACCGCTGAACACACCTTCGCCAAAAGTGTATACATTTTTACACAACGAGAAATCAAAACTTAATGCAGATGAATTTGCAAAAGCATAGTCACCGATTGAAACTATATTTGCAGGCATAACAACCTCAAAACCGTTTGTTGATTTTACTCCATTAAAGGCATTTGCACCGATACTCTTAATTGATTCGGGTAATTCAAGCTTGGTAAGTTCGTCAAATCTGCATCCGTTAAAGAAATTATCAGGAATAGATGTAATATCGCCGTGGAATTCAACACTTGTAACATTATAATTCCTAATAAGATTTTCGGTTGCATATTCGGTGTCGTCTGCTAACATAAACACAGAACCGAGTTCACCGCTGCCTGAACCGTAAATTTTAAGCACACCATTGTCAACCAACCAGCGACCGTTATCCAACTTACCCTGATTATCTCCGCCGATTGAAAATTCAGGCTGAATGTTAACAACCTTAATTTTATGAGAATTTGCAAATGTTTCAGCGGAAGTACCTTTACCGCAGTAGATTGTAAGGTCGCTAAAGTTAACATTTCCCAACATTGAAGGCATTTCATAGGTATAGCCTCTGAAGGTCATATTTTTAAGTTTTGAACAATTCTCGAATATATTTTCACCAAATTTTATAGCGGTTGGTGAAAAAGTTACATCTGTAAGATTGGTACACTCCGAAAATGCCTCATCACCGATTGATGTTAAGAAGTCGCCAAATTGAAGTGTTGTAATGGCACGGCAGGACTCAAAAGCATTATTTCCGATTGTTTTTATCCTTTTAAGTGAATTAGGAACAAAATTTTCACAACCGTTAAACGCATTACTTTCTATATAAAACACAGTATATATATTAAAGTTAACAAGTTTCTGACAAGAATAAAACGCTTCAGATGCTACTTTTACAACATCACCGTTGTGTTTAACGGTTATAAGAGAAGAACAGCATTTAAAAGCACAGCTTGGTACTTCATATGTATAGCCTATATCTATCGTTTGAAGCGAAGTACAATTCATAAAAGCACTGCTTTCAAGTACCTGCAAGTTAGGGAACGACAAGGATACAAGCGAAGTGCAATTATCAAATGCATGCATACCGATTTCCGTAACTTTACTGATTTTTACATCTGACAAAGCAGAACAGTTATAGAATGTATACTTGCCAACGCTCGACTCTACATCGCCCTCGGGAGCATCCGAATAAAACTTTGTGAGTTTTGGGCAGTTATTAAACACATAATCGCCATAGGCTGTTCCGTCTCTGTATTCAGTATTTACAAAAGATGTGAGATTGCTGCAATCCGAAAAAGCATAATTATCAACTTTATCTCCGACTTGTGCTTCAAATTTTGAAATTGTTGATTCACGGAAAGCATCCTTTGATATCTTTGAAATATAGCAATCGGAAAAATCAACTTCGCCGTTAAACCTCTTAAATGCGCCGGTGCCGACACTTACCGAACCTTCACTTTCAAATTTTAACGGTTTTGAACCGATATATTTTGCTCCTAAAAAGGCATAAGAACCTATAGTAATGGTGCTTTCTTCCGGGAAATCCATATTAATATTTGAAACCGTAGCATTTGAAAAGCAATAGGTATAAAAACGTGGTTTATCGTTTGTTGACGATACAAAATTTACAGTATCAATAACTGCTGATCCAAACATA
>CAKSGP010000430.1 GCA_934454745.1 uncultured Clostridia bacterium | reverse complement strand
GGATTATGCCGTTTTAAGCCATGCACACTACGATCATGCCAACGGAATGGCACGGTTTTTCAAGGAAAATGAGAAAGCAAAATTCTATCTCAGGGAGACGGCGGAAGAGAACTGTTATTTTAAAAAATTTATCATTCACAAATACATAGGAATCCCGAAAAAGATCCTGACAACGTATGCAGACAGAATAGAGATCGTTTCGGGAGATTACCAGTTGTGCGAAGGCGTATATCTGATCCCACACAAGACGGCGGGGCTTGAAATGCTCGGAAAGCGGGAAATGATGTACCGGCGGACAAAAAAGGGCTGGAAGCCGGACGATTTTTCACATGAGCAGAGTCTGGTGCTCGACACAGAGAAGGGATTGGTCATCATCAATAGCTGCTCGCATGGAGGAGCAGTAAATATTATCAAAGAAATAACAGCAACATTTCCTGATAAACATGTATATGGTCTGATCGGCGGCTTTCATTTATTTAATAAATCAGAGGACGAGATCCGCGAGGTGGCAGAGGCGATCAAAGAGACCGGGATCGATTATGTGTGTACCGGACATTGTACCAAGAACCGGGCATATGGAATTATGAAGGAAATATTGGGCGATAGGCTGGAACAGTTGCGGGTGGGACTGGAGATAAAAATATAAAAAATAGCATTATGAATATTGCACAACCGTATGTCTGTACTTTGTTGATTCTTCGGAATGAAGAAGTTCTATGCATTTTCAATCCTTGTGTTGAATGTGTACGCAATCGACGAAAACTCGCCATCCGGGCTCGGTTTCGTCTTTCTCGTACATCCCTGTACGAGAATTGCTGGATATCAAGAAAATGACAAGAACTTCTATATTCCTACGAAATACAAAGTACAGACATACGGTTGTGCAATTTCATGATATATTTTGTGTAAGTTAGATTAAAACAACTGATTTATGTATATAAATGCTTTTCAAATATAATTGTTTAAGATATAATAATTATAAAATATTAAGTCCATGTAGACTTGGGAGGATTGAAATGAGAAAGAAACCAAAGATAAGAGTAAAGAGTATAGTAGTTGCGATTGGTATTTTATTAGTTATTATTGCAGTACTAGGTATATATTTAAAAGCTGTCAGTAAGTCAAAATCTGAAATTATCACAACATCAACACTGGAAAAAATAATAAATGTAAATGATTTGTCAACCTATGAGAGTATTTATAATGGAGTTACACAGGTTATGAACGAAAAGAAACCAGATAAGGTTGATTATTACGTTTCATATAAGGCAAAGGTAAAGGCAGGAATTGATTTTAAAAAAATAACTATTGATGTGGATATATCATCATTAGATTACATATTTGAAAATAAGAAGTCAGAGACAGCCACGGTATCAGAAGAGGCATATAAAAAATGTAAGGAAGATGTAAAAATAAAGGTAAATAAAGAAGATGCCATTTATGATTATGCTGCTGAAAATGCAAAAAAGGAAGTTGTTCCACAGGTTTCTCAGATGAAATCAATTTGTGAATTGGCAACAATAGATTGTTATTATCATAATGTTGCAAAATATTCAGAGGATGATGCAACGGGAGTATTGTGGCTAAAGGTTCTGCAAAGATAGGAGCTGAACACCAGACGGAAGCATTTAAAGCAGCGCAAGAGGAAATGCAAAAAAAAGCGGAGCAGTTTAATGATCAAGAAATAAAAGAAACAGAGTAAAAACGCAGATGCAACCTGTAGTTTACATATAGAAACCGGCGAATGGTGGTCTTTCCGATGGC
>CAKSGP010000429.1 GCA_934454745.1 uncultured Clostridia bacterium | reverse complement strand
TATCCTTGGCTGCGTTGGTAAGAATAATATGTTCAGAGTATTTTGAAAATAACGAAAAAAAATAACGATACTCGCACCCTGAGAAAGTGAAATGAGTACCGTTATCCACAGAAAGATTGCTCCTTCTGTAAATATTATATCATGCAGTTGGACGTCTTTCAAGTAAAATTTTATATTGAAAGGACGTATTTTTATGGAAAAGTCAAGTAAAACATTTGATGTGTGTGACATTGAGGATATGGAACTGGAATGTGCAGGGCTTGCAAGTTTATGCAGAATAGTAAGTGAAGCAATGATGTATTCGCCGAATTATATTAAAAAGGATTATGCAAAAGGGATAGACATATTAGCTGATTTAATGTCTGCACACGCAGAAAAAATGAATATGCTTGTTAAGCAAGAATTTGAAAATCAAAAGGAGAGTATAGCATGAGTAATATTACAGTAAACGGAACACAGAAATTTATGGGGATTGATATTCCTGTTATAGAGGGCGGATTTGGTGAAAATCAAAAATGCGTATTGGCAAAGACAGTTGCCGAGATACATAAGGTAGAATTAAAAGTGATAAATCAGTTAATAAATAACAATATTGCTGAGTTTGATAGCGGCGTTGATATTATTGACCTAAAAAACTCAGTCATTACTAATGACCCACTTTTTGAGATAGGTTTTTCAAAGCAATCAATAGCAAACAGCACCAATATTTATTTGCTATCCGAACAGGGGTATATGGCATTAGTAACATTAATGCGTACACCAAAAGCGAGGGAAATCCGCAAACAGTTCAGACGAGAATATTTTTCGATGCGTGAAGTTATCAAAGAAAATCTGTATGACGGAATATCACCGGAGTTAAAAGCGATAATTATGCACGATAAAAAAATTCAGGCGGTAGAAACAAGAGTTGAAAAGCTTGAAAATAATATGACGATAGACTATGCACAGCAGGAGGAGTTAAGAAGTACAGTAAACAGAGTGGTGCTTGACGCTCTCGGCGGAAAGGCATCACTTGCATACAAAATGATTGGGAGCAAGGCTTTTGCAGAGTTTTGGAGAGATTACAAGCGTTATATGAATGTGAACAGTTACAAAAATACGGCTGTTTTGGATTTTGAAAGGGCAAAAGAATATGTATTAACATGGACACCTAATAAAGAATTACGGCTAATGATATTGGGAGCAAATACTCAAATGCACACAGCGTAAGATATGAGCTTAAAGCACTTACTCAGGTAGGTGCTTTTTGTGTTGACAAAATAACAGATAATAAGATATAATATGTATTGGGTTTTTAATCTTGCAGATTAATACCTAATAGCAAAAGGATTTTTAAGGGCAGTTGGTCACTTCCTGTAAAGGGGGTGATGTTTATGGAAATTATGCAAATGATACTTATAATTGCGTTTACCGCTTTATTGGTTGAATTGATAAAAAACATAAGAAAATAACTGCCCCTCCGCTCCAATGAAGTGACAGTTATTTTAAACAAATAATTAAACTTTTGGACCGACTGCCTTTAAAGCAGTAAATCCTTTTGCTATTTTTATTATATCAAATATTTTAATAATGTCAAGAATTTTGCACGTTTTCGGACGTGCTTTTTTTTGTGCAAAAATAATTACCTTAAAAACAAAAGTGTGTGATAACCGACTAATGGTTTGTTATACAATATACTTAACACAAAATTAGAAGGAGTGATTTCGATGTCGGGTTTTGATATAGCAGGCTACATGAAACAGACGGTAACGAACAAAAACAAATAC
>CAKSGP010000428.1 GCA_934454745.1 uncultured Clostridia bacterium | reverse complement strand
CTCCAACCTGAAAATGATTATATGTCCCCCATAATTGCAAATAATGTTGAAATTATCGGCAAGGTAATTGGGGTATTCCGTATGTTTTAAACTTGGGGCTGTTTCCTTTAGCGCAGACCGTTCAAAGGCAATAAAGTGCATAGATATAATGAATGTAAAGCCTCATATTATAGTCGATTGTTGAAATCTGCAAGGAATGCTTGCAGATTTCTTTTCATTTAGCCTTTGAACTATCCGCGAAACTCACCCTCGGAGTACACACGTACGCCGTCGGGCAAGGTAAAATGCGGAAATTCCGCATTTTACTTCGTTTCGCAAATTCTGCATCTAAATCCATTCAGCCCCAAAAGGGGCTGATGCCTTTAGCGCAGACCAAACAATGCAAATTTAAAAGGGGATTTTCATCGGAAATCCCCTTTTAATACTCTTTAACTAATCTTGCTCGCAAGTAACCCCGTGTGGAATCAATACTTTCTATATAAAAGCCTCTGCCGTAATAAAATCTGATAAGGGGGGCAGATCTCGACGCAGTGTAAAGAGAAATCTTTTTTACACTGTGTTTTTTCATAAGCTTATCTACGTGATTCATCATTGACTTCCCTATTCCGTTATTCTGACAGGTAACCTTTACGGCAAACCGTGTCAGAACCGCAGTACCGTCAGGCTTTACTTGAACTCTCACACAGCCTACTGGCTCACCGTCAGAAAGTGCAATAAGCACAATTTTATTTTCTATATCATACTTAACATCATCATAGGTTTCAGATAAAGCATCAAGCTTACTAACGCCTATCATTTTGCTATATTTCAAAAATGCTTCACGTGTAATTTCAATGATACTGTTAATGTCGCTTTCCTCGGCAAGACGTACTTCAAACAGTGATAAATACTCTCCCATCATCCCATCAATGTTGCCATAACGGCCTTCTGTGCGTGTAAACGGTTTTCTGCCTCATCAAATATAACGCTCTGTGGTCCGTCTATTACTTCCTCTGTTACCTCAAAGCCTCTGTATGCAGGCAAGCAGTGCATAAATATTGCATCATCAGCAGCATTCTTAAACAGCTCTCCATTTACCTGATAGGGAGTAAATATACGCTGTCTTTCAGCCTTTTCAGCCTCCTGTCCCATTGATACCCATGTATCTGTATATACAATATCCGCATCCTTAATTGCCTCTATGGGATCAGCTGTAAGAACAAGACTTTTTCCTGATGCCTTAAAGTCAGACTTTGCATTTTCTACCACGCCTTCGTCGCATTTATATCCGTCAGGTGTTGCAATTGCACAGTCAAGACCTGCCTTGGCACAACCATACATAATAGAGTGAGCCATATTGTTTCCGTCACCGATATATGCAAATTTCAACCCCTCAAGTCTGCCCTTATGTTCATATGCCGTCATAAGATCAGCAAGAACCTGACAAGGGTGCAAAAGGTCTGTTAGCGCATTAATAACAGGAATATCCGCCTCCTCTGCAAGCTCTATCACGTCACTGTGTGCATACGTTCTTATCATAATACCGTCAAGGTATCTCTCAAGTACCTTTGCTGTATCGTGAATAGTTTCCCCACGTCCAAGCTGAATATCGTTTGAGGAAAGGAACAAGGGATATCCCCCAAGCTGTGTCATACCTACTTCGAATGAAACACGTGTTCTTGTTGATGATTTTGTGAATATCATTCCAAGTGTTTTTCCCTTAAGCAAATGGTGCTTTATACCTTTTTTTTGTTCATCCTTAAGCTTTAGTCCAAGCTTCAGGAGAT
>CAKSGP010000427.1 GCA_934454745.1 uncultured Clostridia bacterium | reverse complement strand
GGTAGGTATTATCACGGTCGATGACGCTATTGATGTCATTCAGGAGGAAAATACCGAGGATATTCAAAAGATGAATGCTATGCTCCCTACGGAGAAAACATATCTTAAAACCTCGGTTTTTGAAACATGGAAATCACGTTTTCCGTGGTTGCTGCTTCTTATGATTTCGGCAACTTTTACAGGCTCGATTATTACGGGATTTGAGGACAAGCTTGCAACTATGACTGTCCTTACGGCGTTTATCCCCATGCTTATGGACACCGGCGGTAACTCCGGCGGTCAGGCAAGTGTTACGGTTATTCGTGCCATGAGCCTTGGTGAAGTAACATTCAGGGACTTCTTCAAGGTTGTGTGGAAAGAAATTCGTGTAGGCTTGGTTTGTGGTTTGAGCCTTGCGGCGGCTAATTTCATAAAGATTTGGCTTGTTGACCATTTAATTATGCACAACAGCGATATTACGCTCATTGTTGATCTTGCAATCTGCCTTACATTGGTGGTTGAGATTATTTTTGCAAAGTTCATCGGCTGCACACTCCCTATGATTGCAAAAAAAGTCGGCTTTGACCCTGCGGTTATGTCGTCACCGTTCATCACAACCGTTGTTGATGCCGTGTCACTTCTCGTATATTTCGGCATCGCAACCGCATTAATTCCGCAATTGCATTAATAATAAAATTAAAAAACAAAGGAGTCTGCCTCACAGAAAATGAGGTAGACTCCTTTATTTGTCATCGCTTTCAAAAAGCTTAATAAGTTGTTCTATTACCGTAAGTTGTTCAGAAGAAAGATTTGAAACATCAATTGTATGCGTGTGCTCTATTCCGAGAAGATAATCAGTTGTTACATGAAATATTCTTGAAAGCTTAATTAAAATTTCGGGTGACGGCGAACGCTCCTGCAATTCGTAGTATGAAACAACAGATTTAGTAACGCCGATTTTATCCGCAAGTTCTTTTTGCGTCATTTTATGCTTAAGTCGTAATTCTTTTAAATTGCTGCCAAAATCAACCATATTTATTTATAGTAAAAGTACAATTAGGTTTATAACCATAATTCGCTGATGTTGAGCCTGAATATTGTGCAAGCACTTCCTGTTCACTTGCAAAAACACAGTTTGGCATACTTGATGTAAAGATTACAATGGATAAAATCAAAGAAATTATTTTTTTCATAAATTTCTTATCCTTTCTAAAAGCTTAAGTTAATATATCTCATCTACTATCATATACTTCATTTGCTTATAAGTTATCTCATTTATATCTATTCCATAAAAGTTACATCCGGAAAATGTTGAAAATTTAGGTTCATGTAAATACAATGTACTATAATCGGATTTATATTTGTCATTAAATTTATTTCTAATATCGCTTATATACTCATCAAAATTCGAGTTTGTATTTCCGGAATTATAATAAGTAATCTTTGCGGAATTATTCAACAAATACTGTTGAATATCATCGATTTTAATAAAAACAGCGCCAATTCTTCCGGCTCTGATTATTTCACCGACATTATTTTTCGTCCAAACAACATTTTTGTATTTATCCTTTTCTTCGTTATAAATACCATAAACAGCCGTATCGTTAATATTGACCATATCAATATTTTCATCTACATTGTTTTGCAACTCTTCTGTTATCCATTCTGAAACCTCTTTCATTTGGTAAGCATCATAATATCTAAAATTCATAAATTTTATATTAAATATGCGACCGTCATCTTTTGATTCATATACCAAATATGAATCGTGCCAAACAACAGCCCAATAA
>CAKSGP010000426.1 GCA_934454745.1 uncultured Clostridia bacterium | reverse complement strand
GTATAAGACTATTTCATTTATGCATAATAATTCCTTTGAAGCAGAAGGAGTGTCAATTTGCGGTACAAGAGGGTGGCTGTATCCCGGTTTTTCAGGATATAGTGAAAGTGATAGCAAGTACTTTACACGCGAGGTTATGCGTCTTGAAATGTCCCTCAAAACGGCAACAACCGATAAAATATACGTATTTACCCATTATCCGCCAATGTCAGGACAGTGTGAGGGTAACGCATTTACGGATATGATGGGAAAGTATAATGTTGAAAAATGCTTTTATGGACATTTGCACGGTATGAGCCACGCAAACCGTATTCGTGAGGAATTTGACGGAATAAAGTATTATCTTATTTCATCTGATTATCTTGGATTTATGCCTAAATGTATAAAGGGGGAGTACTAATGAAGTTAATGATTGCATCGGATATACACGGTTCGGCAAAGTATGCAAAAAAGCTTATAGAAGCATACAAGGATAGCGGGGCGGAACACCTTGTGCTATTGGGGGATATTCTGTATCACGGACCAAGAAACGATTTAACAGACGGACACAACCCAAAGGCCGTAGTAGAGATGCTAAACGAAATCGGTGATGAGATACTCTGTGTAAGAGGTAACTGTGATGCAGAGGTGGATATGATGGTTCTTGATTTTGAGTTAGATGCTGATAGGGAATATATAAAAGATGGAATGAGGACACTGTGGTTTACACACGGACATATATACAGCGTTGAGTACCTTCCTGAAGCGAAGACAGGGGATATAATTGTTCAAGGACATACACATATTCCTATGGACGAAATGCGAAATGGCATAAGATGTGTAAATCCCGGCTCTGTGGGATTGCCCAGAGGCGGAAGTGAGCATCAATGCCTGATATATGAAAATGGCGAGTTCAAGACTGTGATATTATAAGCTATTAAGGGGCTGTTGCCTTTAGCGCAGACCGTTCAAAGGCAATCAATTGCATAGATACAAGGAAATATAATGCCTCATATTATACTATTGGATGAAATCTGCAAGACAAATGGCAGGTTTCTTTTTTGTGCCTAAAGATATCAAAAAAACGAGGGGCAGGCCCCTCGTTTGAGTTTGAACATTATTTCAGCTTGTTAGTTCCAGTTCTCTGACCAGCCATTTTCTTGTCTGTCAAAATCGTGGTTATCTGTTGTAGCTTCAATAATAGATGTGTAATACCAGTCGCTTTCTGAAACATCCGGCCAATTTGAAACATCTGTTGCTGTATTATCACCGTAACGAACAAGCATTCTGTTGATTATTGTGATTGCCTCTGCACGTGTGATGTAATCATCAGGTCTGAAAGTAGCGTCTTCATAGCCTGTAATCCAATACAACTCGTATGCAGCCTTAAGAATTGAATTCTCTGCCCAGTGTCCTGTAACATCTGAGAAGTAGTTAGCATTAGGAGTATCTATGTTGCTTTCCATAAGCTTAACTACAATTGTTACGAATTCAGCTCTTGTAATAGAATTTGCAGGGTTAAAGTATCCGTTCTCATCACCCTCAATATATCCGCCGTTTGCCATTGTAGAAATTTCTGTATTTGACCATCTGTCGGAGTTAACGTCAGGGAATGAGCTTGTGCTTGTTTCGATTTCTGCCTTGCGTGCAGGATCAAGCAATCTGTAAAGAGCTGCTATAACTTCTTCTCTTGTGATATAACCATTAGGCTTGATTTCTCCGTCAGGATAACCCTGGATATATGCAATGTGCTTATCAGAAATCAAACTCTTTGGAGCTGTAAGGTTAACAT
>CAKSGP010000425.1 GCA_934454745.1 uncultured Clostridia bacterium | reverse complement strand
GTTCCTTTGCTACGTTAAACACTCCCCAACCTAAATTAACACACTTATACACTGTTCCGTCTGCTGCGACAGGACCTGGAACGCCGATACCAATTCCCTCAATATCAGCCTTGTCAATTTGTGATGTCGATATTTTTGCCTCAATCGCATTTGCTATATCATCTAATATAAATGCACCGTTGTTTTCTGTGTTTGTTTTGATTTCCCATTTATCCAATAATTCACCGTTTGTTTTAAAAAGACCTATTTTGCAGGTTGTACCGCCAAGGTCAACGCCAAATCCATATTCTTTCATTTTATGCCTCCTTCTGACTATAAAATACCATGTCAGCTAATTGATTTTATTATATATGTTTTATTTATTTTTTTCAATAAACAATAGTAAATAAAACATACACAAAATAACGCATAGAATATAGGAATGATTATTACTTTTCTTTTGATATGGATAAAGTTCGTAAGGAAATCGGCGAAAACCGCCTGAATGAGATTATGGCTATAATTGAAGCAAATCTTGTGAAGGAGTAATTATGGCTGATATAAAAGACCAGGTACATGAGCTTGATGAAACTTTAAAGGCAGTAGCAGAATACTGTGAAAAGAACGGCAAAAACAAATATAGAAATCCTGTGTTCAGGCAGTTGGTTCGTGACGGCGAACGCAGATTTACAAAGTATGGGTACGTGTTCAACGGAACCTGATTTGTATATCGCAGGGGTAAATAGTACATAAGAGCTTCTCACATGAGAGGCTCTTTTTTGTTTTCAAGAAAGCTGAACTATTGGGATGAAAAACAAATACGGTATATGCAGAGGCGGCTATGGATGTAGCTGTCTTTTTTTTGTTTAGGACAAGTCAAATTTCGATGTTTTTCTGCATAGAAATAAAAAAAGTTAAAAAGTTTTTTGTTTTGGGTGATTAAAACACCCGGCAAATCTCCGTATAGTGAAAGGAGATGTTTTTATGAAGGAAAAACATGAGACAGAGATTTTGCGGATGCGTCAGTCAGGTATGTCCTATGGCAAAATATCCGAGATGCTTGATATTTCAATAAACACGGTAAAAAGCTATTGCAGACGAAATAATATAAAACCGCTCGATAAACCGATAGCAATGGAAGATTTATGCCTTAATTGCGGTAAGCATATAGTTCAGTGTAAGAAAGTGAAAAAACGCAAATTTTGCTGTCTTGAATGCAAAACAGCATGGTGGAATTCTCATCCTGAAGCCGTTAACCGAAAAGCAAATTATGAACTGCATTGTAGCTCGTGCGGCAGGGACTTTATTTCCTATGGGAATAAGAACAGAAAATATTGCTCTCACGAATGCTATATAAATGCCCGTTTTAAAGGGATAAAATGCGATGGATAAGTGGCAGAATTGATACAATTTGTCAAAGTTTATGGCGAATATGTTTGTGTGATATATAGTCGCAACATCCCTTGATATAAAGCTGTTTTTGAGTAATATATGTAGGTAACAATCGGATAAAGGAGGAGCAAAATGCGTAGGGTTATAAAGCTGAAACAGCATAAGACTAAACCGAAAAAACTCAGAGTGGCTGCTTACGCGCGAGTGTCAAAGGAAAGTGAGAGAAGTTCACATTCGCTTGCGGCACAGGTGAGCTATTACAGCGGACATATACAGTCAAATCCTGAATGGGAGTATGCCGGAGTATATATTGACAGTTTTATCGGCGGTACTCAAACAATAGGCAGAAATGGCTTTAATAAGCTTATGACAGAGTGTGATGCAGGAAATATTGACGTTGTATTAGT
>CAKSGP010000424.1 GCA_934454745.1 uncultured Clostridia bacterium | reverse complement strand
AAGTTCGGCTAAATTCATATGGAAGCCGCCGTCACCGGCAAACATAACAACTGTTTTGTCCGGACAACCGACTTGACCGCCGATTGCGGCACCCATTGAATAACCCATTGTGCCCAAACCGCCTGATGAAAGAAGTGTGCGAGGCAAATTATATTTATAAAATTGAGCAGCCCAAAGCTGATGTTGACCTACATCGGTAACAACAATAGTATCTTCGGCTGTTTTTGCATCAATTTTTTCAATCAAGGTCTGCGGGTTTACATAATCACCGATTTGAAGTTGCTTGAACGGTCTTGAAAAGCTCTTAATTTCCGCTCTCCACTCACTGTGGTCTTGCTTGTTGACAGCTTCGGTAAGCATAGGAATAATTTCTGCAAGGTCACCGCGAAGATGATAGTTTGACATAATATTCTTGTCCATTTCTGCCGCATCAATATCAATATGTAAAATCTCTGCATTTGGTGCAAACTTTGCTCTGTTACCTGCAACACGGTCGCTGAATCTTGCTCCGCAAACAATAAGCACATCACAATCATGCGCAGCCTTATTGCACTCAAAATGTCCGTGCATACCAATCAAACCGAGGTGAAGCGGATGATTGTACGGAAATGCACCGAGTCCCATAAGAGAGGACACAACAGGACAGTCGATTTTTTCTGCAAATTTAATAAGTTCCTGACCTACATTAGAAGAAACAGAACCGCCGCCACAGTAAATAACAGGCTTTTTTGCGTTGTTAAGAAGTTCAACCGCCCTTTTAAAGCAAGACTCCTTTGGTGTTTTTGCCTTTTCAGGAACAACTTTATCCTGTTTTGTATATTCGCAGGATGCCGCAGTAATATCCTTTGGAATATCAATCAACACAGGACCTTTACGACCTGTTTGTGCGATTTTGAATGCACGGCGAATAATATCCGCCAAATCCTCTACCTTTTCTACTTGGAAATTATGTTTTGTAATCGGCATGGTGATGCCGCAAATATCAACCTCTTGGAACGAATCTCTGCCAAGACCGGATGTAGCATAGTTGCATGTAATTGCAACAACAGGCACGCTGTCCATATATGCAGTTGCAATGCCTGTAACAAGGTTTGTACAACCCGGACCGGATGTAGCAAAGCAGACACCGACCTTACCCGTTGCTCTTGCATAGCCGTCGGCAGCGTGTGCGGCAGCTTGCTCATGAGCAGTTAATATATGATTAAAAGTATCGCCGTACTTATAGAGTTCATCAAAAATGTTAAGGATAGTACCGCCCGGATAACCGAAGATGGTGTCTACGCCCTGTTCTTTGAGAACTTCAAGTACGATTTGTGAGCCGTTAAGTTCCATAATGCCCCTCCCTCATAATAGTTAGTATTTATTTAAAAATATTAGTTAATATTTTATTCCATACAAAGCCCAATGTAAAGATATATTTACTCTTGTAAAAATATTTATAATGTTATATAATAATGCAGAATAAATTTACATAAAGGAGTTTATATATATGAAATTAGGAATGGTTGGATTGCCTAATGTAGGAAAAAGTACTCTTTTTAACGCAATTACAAACGCAGGTGCACAAAGTGCAAACTACCCTTTCTGCACAATTGAGCCAAATGTAGGTATGGTAAGTGTACCTGACGAAAGACTCGATAAGCTTGCCGAAATGTATCATCCGGATAAGTTTACACCTGCAACAATTGAATTTGTTGACATTGCAGGTCTTGTAAAAGGTGCAAGCCAAGGTGAAGGACTCGGCAACAAGTTTCTTTCTCACATCAGAGAGGTTGACGCCATTATTC
>CAKSGP010000423.1 GCA_934454745.1 uncultured Clostridia bacterium | reverse complement strand
CGACCAACCTGTTTGTGCGCTAATATCTCTCAAATCAACCGCCTTTTCAAATGCTGATACCATATCGTCGTTTGTTGTTATTTCATCACCCGGAAAAACAGGATATATATGCGACAAATGCCTGTGATAATACCTGTCCTCAAAATCATCGTCCTGCCATTCCTTAACGGCTCCGTCTTTATTTACACCATATTCGGGAATGGAATTTACGATGTTTTCCCATATTTTAATTTTTTCGCCGTATATATTATGCTCAACGCATAGCTCAATTAAATTTGTAAACAATTCCTTGATTATCGCCAAATCCATAGTGGAATTAACCGCGCTTGTCATAGGGTGCGCCATATCTGCGTTGTCTTTTGGAATAAAATTAAGAGGTGTATTTTCGGGCGAAACACTCGGATATATTTTTATATGTCCGTTTTTGTCAAACACAATAAAATCCTCGTAAAAATCCGCCGCCGCTTTCATAAACGGTAAAACAACACTATGCAGATATTCGGTATCTCCCGTATAGGAATAATATTTATAATAATGCTGCGCCAGCCAACCCGCTGCGCCCGTCCAATTTATAATTACAGGAACAAGCTGACAAGGCAGCGGCATATTCGGTGTTGTTCCTGCCGGAATAAATATACCATTGCAGCCGTAAAGTTTTTTGGCGCACTCCTTAAAGCTGTCAAGTCTGCTTATATAATACTCTAATAATGCCTTGTTAAGCTCCTCCAGATTGCCGATATTGGTATGCCAATACATCATCTGTATATTTTCATTCGCCATATTATGGCTCCATACAGCCTTATAATCTCCGCACCATAATCCGTACATAGAAAACGGAAATCCGTCCTTAGAACTTCCCGATATAAACAAATACCGCCCGTACCGCCATAGTTTTTCGATAAGCTCATTCGGAGATTTGCCGCTATACGCTTTTAACATAAGTTCCTCATTCGATAAATCATTGTTCTCAAACAAGTTAAGCTCTGCACTATGATACAAGGCACTGTGAAGCGGAATATGACGGTTTAGATAATATTCATAGCTGTTATTCTCAAATTTCAACTTGTCTTTATCAGGACAGCCATTTACAAACACCTTTATTTTAATAAGAATATCAGACGCACAATTTACATTGATATGATTTTCAATGTTTTTAATATCACCGTCAGCACTTTCGATTTTTACCGCCGCCCCGTATGGGGAATTATCAGTGTTGAGTGATTTATAAATTATGATATTTCCGCTTGTTTTTACTGACGCGTGTTCTTTTACAAAGCTGTATGTATTATTATTTTCATCAGTGCATACAGGTGTGTTAAATGAAAAAACTGCGTTTAAGATAGGTTTATCTGCTTGTATTCTAAGAAGTATCATATCGTCTTTTCGTGATACGAATAAATCTTTTTTTACCCACACATCTTTTTCACGGAATTGTGAGCTTACTTCGCCTGTTTCCATATTGACAGCTCGAAGATAATCAGAAAATCCTGTAAATCCTGAAAAAGACATATTAAGTTCTGCAAGTGGCAGCGGATAACCGCGCTCATTGTTATATCCGCTTTCTGTAAGCGCATTTGTTAAAATCCAATTTGCCGTATTGAAATCTCTGTTATCCATTGCTTGACGTGTCTTTGTCAGACTTCCGCTTATATCAGGGAGAGGATTACATTCCGTACCCGTCCATAAAGCACTGTGATTTATAAGCACACTTTCGCGTTTTGTACCGCCGTACAGATGTGCTCCTATTTTTCCTTTACCGCTCACCAAAACCTCGCGACACAAGGATATATGCC
>CAKSGP010000422.1 GCA_934454745.1 uncultured Clostridia bacterium | reverse complement strand
CATCTGCTACGGTGCAACTAAGAAAGAGAGGGGTTAAACAATGGCAATATATAAAGAAGAAAAAACAAACACTTGGCGAGTGCTTTACCGTTACACCGATTGGAATGGAGAACGAAAGCAAACGCAAAAACGAGGCTTTAAGACAAAGCGTGAAGTGCAGTCTTGGGAGCGAGAACAGCTTAATAAGCTCGGCGGAGATTTGGATATGAATTTCAAGAGTTTTGTTGAACATTACTCCGAAGATATGCAGACTCGACTTAAAGAAAACACTTGGAAAACCAAGAAATATATTATTGATAAAAAGCTTATTCCATATTTCGGTAAGTTGAAAATATGCAACATAACGGCACGGCAAATTATCACTTGACAAAATGAACTTATCAATTACAAGAATGACAAAGGCAAGCCTTATTCGCCGGTGTATTTGAAAACAATTCACAATCATTACTCTCTCACACTTTCTGTTCTCTATTCATAGCATATCTGATTGCAATATGCGATGTCAATTTTATGTTATATAATTTAATAAAAAGTGGGTAGCTTGTAATCCTACCCACCTTTGTCTAATTTGTTCCTAGTGTATACAATGTCAATACATCGTAATTCTTACGCCGCATTATCCCAACCTTTGAGTTTATATTTTCTCTTCCAGTCGAGAATAAATTGCTTGGTTTCTTCGTCAGGCCGGGCGTTGTGATACCCTCTTGCCTGTACAATCTCGTTAAATCTGTCGTACTTGCCTGTATTCTTTGTATTTCTCAATTCAAGTGTCACAAACGGCTTTTGAGCATCCTCTGTTTTTCTTACAAAGAATATCGCCGTAGTATGTGCAGCTACTCTTTCTGCGTAAGTTCTTACACAGTGATCTAATGCCTTACTTTCATTGATTAAATCAAGAGTACATGAAGCCGGGAATATAGTAAACTTGTCATCAGTGTATTCCAGTTTCCGGCAAATTTCTTTCACCTCTGCAATCTTAATATCATTTTCTTTATTAACCATAACTGTAACCTCGTCTGTTGCCTTATCGTGAGCCTTTATTAAGTCCTTTGGATACTTGTACTTTCTCTCATTAAGAGGGTATCCAAGTTTTCTGGCCATAGAAATATAGTCACGATATGTGCTATAAGACGAATTGCTCAATGTTATATACTTTATGTCTTCTTCTGTAAAGTTATAGTATTTTGCATACAGGCTATCCTTGTATTTTTTCAGCATAGCCTCACTGCTAATCCATTCGTTATTCCTTAGTATCGTCAAGTCATTTACACTTGAATTTGGGCTTCTAAAATACTCTTTCGCAAATGCCTGTTTAACACCGAAGATATCCCGGAAATTTTTTCCTTTAAAATTAAGTCTACGGTACGAACTCACAAATTTTGAATAGCCGGCTTTTACAAGAAGCTCTATTTTAGGACACTTTTTGTATATGCAAATGTACTCAAACAATGGTAAATTGCCTGTATATTCATTCCAAGCGCAGTATGGATACTGTTTCATTACTTGTTCTTCATTAAGGTTAAAGGCCGGATACATACAGTGCCAGCGCTTTCTGCCGTTATTCCAAGCGTACCCGGGATTCCATCCAGAGGCATAATTACCTGAACAATCCACATCATATGCTATGTATGACCCCATAAAATTGGGCTTATAGAGATTGGAGAGGATAACCTCTCCGCCCTCATATCTGCGTGCCACCTCGATGACAGACCGCTTTTTTCTGCCTCCGTGCAACTGAAAGCAAAATATCCTTTGTAACATTCTGTCCTTGTAATTGACGATTACATCGGCAAATTCACATCCG
>CAKSGP010000421.1 GCA_934454745.1 uncultured Clostridia bacterium | reverse complement strand
CTACTAATCCCATTACCTCCTCTTGCAGAACAGTACCGTATTGTCAGTCAAATTGCTAAAATTATGCCTTTTATAGACAATCTGACACAATGATTTGATAAAATATATACCGAAAGGAGGTCTTTCGGTATGATAGAAAAAGAAAAATTTGAAAGACATTTGAGAGGTACAAACCTCTCGGAAAACACCATTTCATCATATCTGTTTGCACTAAAACAATACAGCGAGCAATACGGTGAAATCACTCAAAAGAATTTACGGCAGTATAAGGTTTGGTTGATTGAAACCTACAAACCCAAAACCGTAAATCTGAGATTAAGGGCAATCAATTGCTACTTAGAAAGCATCAACAAGGAAAAGTGGAAACTACCTTTTGTACGAATACAGCAAAAGGCATTCCTTGAAAATGTTATCAGTGAAGCGGATTACGAGTACTTCAAGAACTGTCTTAAAAAAGATGATGAACTGTTTTGGTATTTTGTAATCCGCTTTTTAGCAGCGACGGGAGCAAGGGTCAGCGAGTTGATTCAAATCAAAGTTGAACACATACGGCGTGGGCATCTTGATTTGTATTCAAAAGGCGGAAAATTACGCCGTATTTACATACCCCAAGCGCTACAAAACGAAGCGCTTATATGGTTAGATAGTAAGAAACAGGACAGCGGATTTATCTTCCTGAACAAATACGGGGAAAGAATTACAACACGAGGAATATCGGGACAGTTGAAGAAGTTGGCATCAAAATACGGTATAGATACCGCTGTTATATATCCTCACTCATTCCGCCACCGCTTTGCAAAGAGTTTTTTGGAGCGTTGCAATGATATTGCCTTCCTTGCCGACCTTATGGGACATGAAAGCATTGAAACAACCCGAATATACCTGCGTAAAACTGCCACGGAACAACGTGAAATAGTTGATAAAATAATCGATTGGTAAAATGAGAAAGGCATACACCCCAAGTTGAGTGTATGCCGATTTTTATAGGTTGTCACAATACGGGAGTAGTTTTTCTATGCTATCAACTATTCTATTTTGTTCTTCAATCGGAGGCAAGGGAAAAATCAATTGATGCAAAGCATTTGAAGATAACCCTTGAATGCCAATTCCTTTTCCGCCTATTAAACCTGAATGTTTATACAGATAGAAAATATAATAGTAAAATCTAATATTTACGCTGATATATGGACGCAAACGGTGTATATGGTTTTGTATCCGCATTGGATAGTCATATGCCCAAATAGCGGCACGCCCTATATCTCCACCCTCACAAACAAGAAGATCGTTCTTTAAGACGGTACATTTTTCAACCTCGACATCCGTAAATGACATTTCTTTCAATTTTTCCAATTCAAACCTGTTCCAATAAAGGTTAGATGTGGTAATGTATGTCATTTTATTTCCAACTGAATTCGAGGAATTTAGTGCTTTGCCTGTGTTGTGATGAAATAAAGTACCCAAGCGTATCCATACCCAAGAATCAGGAATTTCAAAAGGAATTTCATCATCTATACAACGTTCAATACCGTCTAACTTCTCATAATGAGAACTTTACAAAGCAGAAGTTATCCCTAAAAGATGTTTAATAGCAATTACAATTCTTTTTTGCTCTTCTAATGGTGGAATTGGTATGAAATACGATCTTAAATAATTCAATGATACAAACGATTGAACTCCGCCAGAAGCAACCCGTTTCATTTCATCTTGTGAGAAAAACAACCACCAATAAACATATTCCATATCAAGACCATTATTAATTCGCTTAAACAACGCCATATTCTTTATGCTGAATTCATCATTTCCCT
>CAKSGP010000420.1 GCA_934454745.1 uncultured Clostridia bacterium | reverse complement strand
AAGAAAAGAGGGTTAAAAGCATTGATTATATTATGCAAAGCCTGAAAGCTGCAAAATTTATGGGTGCGGACAGAATAGTTATCCATAGCGGTGCGTTGGGGAAAATGACTCGTGAGGAGGCTCTTGCACTTGCTAAAATAACTCTGCCTATGGCTCAGAAAGAGGCGGACGAGTGCGGTTTTTCGGATATACATTTCTGTATTGAAACTATGGGTAAAATCAATCAGCTGGGCAATTTACAGGAAGTCATGGAACTTTGCAAGCTTGATGACCGATTTTTGCCTACTATTGATTTTGGGCACTTAAATGCACGCACATTAGGCGGTGTAAATTCCAAAGAGGCGTATGAGGAAATTATAGATACGATGATTAATGAAATCGGTATTGACCGCACAAAAGTATTTCACAGCCATTTCAGCCATATCGAATACACAAAAGGCGGAGAAAAACGTCATCTTACTTTTGAGGACAAAGAGTTTGGTCCGTTCTTTGAACCGCTTGCGGAATTGATTTGCAAAAAGAACTTAACACCTACGTTTATCTGCGAGTCCGCCGGCACTCAAACCGAGGACGCTTTGTATATGCAAAAAGCATACGAACGCTGTCAGTTATAGTGTTTGACAAATTTTTACAGTATTTTTTTACTGAAATTAGTAAAAATCTATTGACTTTACCTTGTATTAACGTTAAAATAATATTGGTGCAACTGCACTAATATTGTATGTGATATAGGGGACGACTAACGATGAAAATTACAAGAGAAGCTGACTATGCACTGCGTATAGTCGCTATGCTTTGTTCTGAAAAAAAACAGATTGAAGCAAAGCAAATTTCAGAACAAAAACTAATTCCTTATCGTTTTACGCTGAAAATTCTGCGGAAACTGGTACAGGCAGATATTGTTAAATCTTACAGAGGTGTGAACGGTGGATATATATTGAAAAGGAAACCTAATGAGATTACTTTTAAGCAGATTATTGAAATAATTGACGGTCCGATTGCGATTAATCGCTGTATTTCAGAACCTGAGATATGCAAAAATGCGGGTGACTGTCAAATTCAAAAACGTTTACTGAGAGTACAAAAGCAATTTGCCGAAGAACTCGGAAAAATAGATTTTAATATGATTATTAACGAAAAAATTTAATTGGGAGATTAAAATTATGAATTTTACTTTTGCACACAGCAATTTAAATGTTTATGACCTTGACAAAAGTCTGAAATTTTATAAAGATGCGTTAGGTCTTGTTGAGGAGTCGAGAATTACTCCCGAAAGCGGAGAATTTATTATTGTGTATTTAACCGATGGCAAAAGTCCGTATAAATTGGAACTTACATGGCTTCGTGATTGGGAAAGACCATATAATCTCGGTGACAATGAAATACATATCGCATTTACCGTTGAAGATTTTGACGCTGCGTTAAAGAAACATAAAGAAATGGACTGCGTATGTTTTGAAAATCCTAAGATGGGTATTTACTTTATTTCTGACCCCGATGGATATTGGCTTGAAGTTATTCCGGCGAAAAAATAATTTTATATGTAAACACATTCGGTTATGCACTGAATGTGTTTTTTAATTTGTAGGAAATTGCGTAAAAACGCAATGACGGAAAATCAAAAATGCTACCTTATTCCCATGCCCGCAGGCGGTGCTTCTATCAGAAGCTTTTTTTTATTGCAATAATTAAGCTGACAGAAAATCTATAAAATACGATAGAGGTATACACAGCAAAAACCACATAACCGAGTAAAACAGACAGATTTGTCCGAATAATTGATAGTGATAGCCCGAATAATCCCACAC
>CAKSGP010000419.1 GCA_934454745.1 uncultured Clostridia bacterium | reverse complement strand
GCGTAGGCCACATCATTTGTGGTCTTTCTTCTTATTTACGCGGGTAATCATGGGTGCTTGCATAAATGGAATCATTAAAAAAGAATCAGGATTTTCAAAACGTATATAAATATGGTAAATCCTATGCAAACAGGTATTTCGTTATGTACGTTTTGAAAAACGATCAGGAAAAAAACAGAATAGGTATTTCCGTTAGTAAAAAAGTAGGAAATAGTGTGGTAAGACATCACATCACCCGGCTTGTACGGGAAAGCTACCGGCTACAGGAAGACATGTTTAATAGTGGTTTAGACATTGTAGTCATCGCAAGAGTGGCGGCGAAGAATACGAATTACCATGAAGTAGAAAGCGCATTGCTGCATCTTGGAGGTCTTCACGGAATCTATCAATCTCATTAGAAAAGAAGATGATTTGCATTGATGAAAAAAATCTTAATCGCATTGATAAAGTTTTATAGAAAGTATATTTCGCCAATGAAAACGACGAAATGTCCTTATTATCCGACCTGCTCTACTTATGGTCTCCAGGCCATTGAAAAATATGGAGCAGTAAAAGGAGGAGCTTTAGCCGCATGGCGGATTGTCAGATGTAATCCATTTTCAAAAGGTGGCTATGATCCGGTTCCATAAGGATAGAGTACTAGGAGGTAAGTTTTAGTGACAAATATTATTTTAACACAGTATGATGGTGCAATTTTAGGACCTATTGCCAGATTGCTTGGATGGGTGATGAATGGTATCTATAATCTGATGGATCATGCATTTGGCATTCAGAATATCGGTCTTTCGATTATCATTCTTACATTTGTTATTTATTTATGTATGCTGCCTGTAACCTATAAGCAGCAGAAGTATTCAAAGCTGTCACAGCAGATGCAGCCGGAGCTTTTAAAGGTTCAGAAGAAGTATGAAGGAAAAAAGGATCAGGCTTCTATGCAGAGAATGCAGGAAGAATCTCAGATGATTTATGAGAAATACGGTGTTTCCCCGACAGGAAGCTGTCTGTATATGTTTATTTCTTTCCCGATCCTGCTTGCATTGTATCGTGTGGTATATAATGTTCCTGCTTATATCGGAAGCGTAAAGAATATTTTTACGGATGCAGTAAGCGGTATTATGGCTACAGACGGATTTGCCGGCAAGCTGACACAGTTCATTTCCGATAATAAGGTTATGCTGACAAAGACAGCAGATTTTGCAAACGAAGATAAGACGGTTGTTTCTAATTTTGTTGTTGATACCTTATATAAGATGGGAAATGACGGCTGGAATGCCATTGATAAGGTATTCGGCGGATTGACAGATGTATTTGAAACAACAAGAACAAATCTGGATCATGTAAATAATTTCCTTGGATTAAATATCGGAGAGTCACCGCTTAAGATCATGCAGAGCGCTTTTGCAGATAAGGCATGGTTATTGCTGATCGGTGCTTTACTGATCCCGGTAATTTCATGGTTGACACAGGTATTGAATTTAAAGCTGATGCCTTCTGCAGCAAATGGTGATAACGATCAGATGGCGCGTCAGATGAAGACGATGAATACAGTTATGCCGCTGTTTTCACTGGTTATGTGTTTTACCGTTCCGGTTGGTCTTGGTTTATACTGGATCGCAGGTTCCGTATTCAGAAGTGGCCAGCAGCTTATTTTAAATAAACATTTTGCAAAGATCGATCTGGATGACATTATTGCAAAGAATCAGGAAAAGGCGAAAAAGAAACGTGAAAAGATGGGTATTGCAGAGAATCAGATCACAAATGCTGCAAGATTAAATACCAGAAATAATACAAATCTTTCTAATGGCTATA
>CAKSGP010000418.1 GCA_934454745.1 uncultured Clostridia bacterium | reverse complement strand
CACACACCTGTCCTATAAATTATCTTCCGACCGAAATGTTCATGTCAACAAAACAAAATGCAATAATAAAGCGAAAACCAAAAAAAGCAAAATCCAAAAAGTTATTTAATCCCGACATTGACCGTTCAACGGAGGAATGGCTCGGCAAGCTCGAAAAAAGGTTGGATTATGAGGTTTGGTACTGCGGACATTATCATATTGATAAGCAACTTGATAAGGTTGATATGATGTATAATGAAATAAGACCGTTGCATATGGCATTAAAATAAGCTTTTAACATAGTTATTTGGAATCAATTAATAAATCGGCATAGTATCAAAAAAACACCGCCTATCCCTATTGGGATAGGCGGTGTTTTTTATGCCGCTAACGGCAGTTGTGCGTGGTTATTAATGGCTCTGAGTGACAATTCCTGCGACTGCATTTGCAGCAGCGAAAAGTCTTTGTCGAGGTCGTCAAGCTGGCGTTTCAGTACCTGTTCGTAGGTTGCCTTTTTAGCCTTTAACGCCTCAATTTTTTTAAGCCAGCGGTTAATAACCGCCGCAGATGAGCAGCCGTTGTCAATGAAGTGCTGGATCCGTTCCTCGTAGGTTTCAATATCTCTCTTGTAGTTCATATAAAATTCAGCCGTCATTTTCTCACGCTGCTTTTCATCGTTTGCCACATACATACTGTTCGAGGAAACATTACCGGCGTTCAGATTGCATTTTGAAAGCGCCTCAATGTAATCCTCAAATATGTTTAACAGCGGCAGGTGGGGATTTGGTATAAAATACAGGTTGCCGTGAATATTTATTTTCACCGCCTGCATTTTTTCGAGTAAAAACTGCACCACCGAGTCAACATGGTCGGAATTGTAGCAGCTTTTAAAACGCTCGAAAAGGGTTAATGCCTGCTCGCAGTATTGCGCCGCGTCAATATCCGAATCGTATTCGGTATTGTCGTAATACATTTCTTCGGTTTCACGCTTAAAAGCTATGTTCGCAAGCTTTTTGTAGTTATTGGTCGTAGAGTCAAGCGTTTCCTTTACAAGCTCACGGCAAATAACCGATGAAGTATCCTGCTTGTTATCCCGACAGTAAACGCGGTAGATATGCGTACCGCTTGCGTCCTTATTAACCACACGGTCTTTAAGCGCCGTGGTAGCGTATCTGTATGCGCTTGCCGCCGACTCGCGCGCGGGTTTTACCTTTGGTAAATTAAAAGCGTTTCCAAGCTCTATAAATTTAGCCTTTGGAATTAAAATATTTGCTGTGGAGTAATAGAGCAGCTTGCCTATAATTCCGCTGTTCCCTTCATTCACTCCCATATAAGACTGCATTTCCGACATATGGTTTTTCCTTTCTAATTTGTATATATTTTTTCCAGAAAATCTCTTGCCGCCCTGACACCGTTTTCTTTGTAAGCTTCTGAAATCGTATAAAGACTTTCGCCGTAAAGCTGTTGGCAGGAAATACATTCGTAGGACCGTCCGATACAACCACAGTTATCGCGATATTGATACGGTAAATATGTAAAATAATAACAACCGCAATAAGAGCATCGCCGTACCGGTAATGTACCGTCAAGCAAAGAATCAAGTCCAAGGCTTTTTCTCAGCTTTTTTCTGCATTTGTTTAAATCCAGTGTTATTACGGCAAAGCGGTTTGAATTTACATGACAGGATAAAATTCCGCCTTTCAGTGCTTTCCTGTTCAGATAAACGGAGTTTACAATCTTCTCAAGCAGTCTTGTTCGCTGATTGCCTTTTGTCTCGGTATTTGGTGCGAGAAAAGCAGATATTTCAATGATTTTTTCCTTACGCATTGCTTTCT
>CAKSGP010000417.1 GCA_934454745.1 uncultured Clostridia bacterium | reverse complement strand
CCTCTATGTAGCCCAAAACATCGCTATACAAATCGCTCATAGGTGAGTAAGAACGCCAATTAGTATACAAGCAGGCAAAATTGGGATTATTATCAGCCGTAAGCCACAAACAACTGCTGTCATCAGATTCACCGCAAGATATAATTCTAAGCACAGCTTTATTTAAAATGCCGGCAGAATCTATGTAGGATACCTTTATTGTCATTTCGCACCTCCCTTTTATGTTTTTTTCTTTGAAATAGAAACCATATTTTCCACTCATAAAAATCAATCCTTTCATAATTTATTTACAGTTTTTGAAACTGCTAATGAAATTATATTTTTAATTAGAATATTGTCAAATTTTTAAGCAATAAAATTTCCTAAAAGATTGACAGTTTAAACAGTGCTTTAACCTCAAGCTTAGATTGCGTCACTTCGCTTGAACTTTGACATAAAAATTGATATAATCTATCTGTATTTAAAAGTTAAAAGGAGAAATTCGATGGATAGCAAAATCCAATTATTTGAGAATAAAAGAATCAGAAGTGCTTGGGACGAGCAAAAAGAAGAATGGTACTTTTCTGTTGTCGATATGGTTGGAGCTTTAACAGAGCAGTCCGATTATGACGGCGCCCGAAACTATTGGAAAGTTTTAAAAAAACGCCTTTCGGATGAAGGTTCTGAGTTGGTTACAAGTTGTAACCAACTGAAAATGAAATCTCCGAAAGACGGAAAGAGTTACAAAACAGATGTTGCAGACACATCTCAATTATTAAGGATAATACAGTCGATTCCCTCCCCAAAAGCTGAACCGTTCAAGCTTTGGCTTGCACAAGTCGGCAAAGATAGAATAGACGAAACTATTGACCCCGAAATAGCAATTTCAAGAGTAGTTGAAACATATCTAAAAAAAGGATATGACATAGAATGGATTAACCAACGAATACAGGCTTTTCGTGTTCGTAACGAGTTGACAGACGAATGGAGTAAACGAGGAGTTCAAAAAGGCGCCGAATATGCCATTCTCACCGACGAAATAACAAAAGCTTGGTCTGGAATGACAACCAGAGGATATAAAAATTATAAGGGTCTTAAAAAAGAAAATCTTAGGGACAATATGACAACGCTTGAGTTGGTTCTTAATATGCTCGCAGAAGCAACTACAACGGAGATATCAAAAGCCACAAATCCCAAAAACTTTACCGAAAATAAAGAAGTTGCACATCAAGGTGGTGCTGTTGCCGGTAATGCACGAAAAGAGATTGAGAGTAAAACCGGAAAACCCGTTATTTCAAAAAAAGCAGCACCAAAACTTGATGAGATAGTATCAAATCTAATAGAAAAAGTTAATTATGAGGAAAAATGAATATTCCGCACGTCCGGGTGTTCAACTTTGGCGGAATATTCAATTTTCTAAAATGCAAAAAGTGTGCAAGTTATTTTTCTAACTTACACACTTTATTTTACAAGGTCCGTTTTCTCAATTATGTCCGTTTTGTACTGTGGAATATTATAAAAAAATACAGCTAATGCCCCTTAACTCATTAGCTGTATTTTTTTGAAAAGTTCCCTCTTCAAACAATATCTTATTGTCTGCTAACATTGTATAATATTAGCCAATATTTGTCAATAGTCAAACTGCTAAAGCTTTCTCCACACCATTTTGTCAACTACACCGGTGTAGGACTGAATTATCTTTACAACCTTGGTTGAAACATTTTCGTCGGTGTAGTTTGGTACGGGTGTGCCGAAGTCGCCGTTTTCGTTCATATCTATTGCGGTTGTAACCGCCTGTAAAAGGCTTTTTTCGTCAATACCCGCAAGTATAAAGCAAGCC
>CAKSGP010000416.1 GCA_934454745.1 uncultured Clostridia bacterium | reverse complement strand
TATTTTCCTTAATTTTTTTTGCAAGCGTTGACATTGGTTTTACTCTATGTTAAAATGATATTTGTAATCTAAAAATTAATTGTATATTTAATAAGGAAAAAAATAAAATGAAAAAGGCAATTTTTATAACAGGATTGATGGATGGTATCCCTATCGCTTTAGGGTATCTTGCAGTGTCTTTCTCCTTTGGTATTGCGGCTGTTGCCGCAGGACTTTCGCCCCTTGAGGCGATTTTGATTTCTATGACTAATGTTACATCTGCCGGTCAGTTTGCAGGGATTGGGATAATAACGACAGGCGGTTCCTATTTTGAGCTTGCGCTGTCACAGTTCGTTATTAATCTGCGGTATTCGCTTATGGGGATTTCACTGTCACAAAGACTTGATAAATCTTTCGGCACGGGAAAACGTGCTCTTTTAGGCGACGCTCTTACTGACGAGATTTTCGGTGTGGCGGTTAGCCGTACAAAGCCTGTAACTCCCCTTTATTTTTTCGGGCTTGCTCTTTTGCCATACATAGGCTGGTCCTTGGGTACGGCGGCAGGGGCGCTCTTTGGGAAGTTGTTGGGGGAAACTCTGCGTAATGCGCTATCCGTTGCCATTTACGGTATGTTTATTGCAATAATTGTGCCTGAGGCGAAAAACAGCATTAAGACGGCGGTGATTATATTGCTTGCAAGCCTTATAAGCTGTGTTATTTACTATGTACCAATCTTTAGCGGTGTGTCAGGCGGATTTTCAATTATAATCTGTGCTGTTGTTGCATCAGTTATCGGCGCTTTGGTATTCCCCATAAAGGAGGGTTCGAAGAATGACTGCTAAGTTTTTGATTTATCTCGCGGTGATGTTTGGCATAACGTATCTTACACGTGTTATGCCGCTATTGCTTATTAAGCATAAAATAGAAAACAGATTTATCCGCTCCTTTTTAGCTTATGTGCCCTACACGGTGCTTGGTGCTATGACCTTCCCTGCTATTTTTCATATTGCACAAAATCCGGTTTGCGGAATTGTGGGAGCTTTGGTAGGTTGCTCTCTTGCGTTTTTTGGACGTGGGCTTTGTACCGTTGCGGTAGGGGCCGCGGCGGCTACGTATGTTATGATGCTTATACAATAAGAGAATTTGTTATGGCTAAGAAAAATGATATTATTGAGCTGAAGCAACAGCTTGATGAGAAAAAACTGCACAAGCTGTATGTGTTCTACGGCGATGAGGAATATTTAAAAGAGCATTACATTAAGAAGATTGAGGAGCTTGTGCCTGACTGTGACTTAGAGGAATTTAACCGCATACGGCTTGAGGGCGTTTCTGACTACGATGTATATGATGATGCTTTTGAGGGTATGCCTATGATGACTGATAAGCGGACTTTGCTTATTCGTGACAGTAATATTTTTACTACACGGCGGTCAGGGGCAATCGTTCCGCCCACAGAGTCGCAAAAGGCGTTCTGGGAGGATAAGTTTAAACGTCTTTCCGACGATACGGTGGTTATATTCTGTGAAAAAAATGTGGATGCAAGAAGTGCTTTGTTTAAAGCCGCATCAAAGGTGGGATTTGCCGTAAAGTGCGATTTTATGCCCGATAATGAGCTTGTGTCCTGGGCGGTCAGGTCTGTAACACGAGCAGGAAAGAAAATGGATAGTGCTGTTGCATCGTACCTTGTTTCCATTATTGATCCGGGGCTTAACAGCCTGAGGAATGAATTGGATAAGCTGATTAATTTCTGCGATGATGTTATATATAAATCCGATGTTGAGAGGGTTGTGTCAAAGTCAACGGCTGTTGTGGTATTCGATATTATTGACGGCATAACAGAGGG
>CAKSGP010000415.1 GCA_934454745.1 uncultured Clostridia bacterium | reverse complement strand
GTTAAAAGATTAGCGCCTGACAAAAAGACGCAAACAGGAGCAGATTCACCGTTGTGGATTACAATCCTTATAATATCCGGCTCTGCTGTTTTGGCTTGCACAGCGATATTTGTAGTTGTTCTACTTATAAAACGGCGAAAAAATAAAAATCATATTAAAGTTTAGTCTGATTTCTGCGGCAATTAAAAATTGCCGCAGAAACAATTAAAACGGAGGAAGCTATGTTTAAAAAGATTATTGCAATTTTAATGTCGTTTATTTTTGTTTTATTTCCGCTTTCGGTGGCAGCCGATAATTCTAATACGACAAAAACTCAAAATGTCAGCATAGCTTCCTATAATAACTCGGATTCTTATTTGACTTATAAAGAAAAATATTCCGAATATAGAAATTCTGAAAAAGCAATAGAAGAGACTTTTGGCACGAAACTTGAGAATGCAGGCCAAACTATTGATTGGAATATCAACATACCTGAAAATGCGTTTTACCAACCGGAAATTGTGTATACCGCACTTCCGGGCAGTAACAGCGATATTGAAATGCGCCTTTTAATAGACGGTGCTTCTGTATACAGTCAAGCGGATAACTTTTCGCTTTGCCGTATATGGAAAAACTCTACAGAAGAATACGGAAAAGACAAAAAAGGCGATGAATATTCGCCAGAACAGCAAGAGGTTTTCGAATCGCAGAAATCTACAATTACAGACAGCGATGGGTTTGTAACAGAACCGCTTACCGTTGCCCTTTCTAAGGGAGAACACACTATATCATTGAAACTGTTAAACGAAGCGGTTAAAATTGAAAAAATAATTTTGAATATTCCTGAATCCCTTGTGGATTACAGTGTATATAAATCTAAAATCGCAGATGATACCGAATATAGAGGTAACGAAATAGTCATTGAAGGAGAAACTGCAAATTATAAAAGCCAAAACAGCCTTATTCCTCTTGCAGACAGGAACAGTGTCGATGTATCCCCGGCAGATCCGACAAACAAGAAAATTAACTACATAGGCGGTTCAAATTGGAATAGCCTCGGCGGTGGGATAACCTGGAAATTTGATGTTAAATCTGACGGTTGGTATAAACTCGGCTTTCACTTCAGACAAAATTATTTAATTGAGGGCGTTTCTTACAGAAAACTTTTAATTGACGGAGAAGTGCCTTTTAAAGAGGCTGCGGCTGTTGCTTTTCCCTATAAAAGCGGTTGGCAGTATTTAACACTCAAGGATAAATCTGATAACGAAATGCCGGTATTCCTAAACGCAGGTGAACATACTCTAACGCTTTCGGTTACCTTGGGCGAACTTTCTTCATATGCAAGTCAGCTTAAGACTTTAACTGACAGACTCGGCGTGATTTACAGGAAAATTGTCAAAATAACGGGTGAAAGCCCAGATTCAAACCGAGATTATGAAATTTTCACTGCGGTTCCCGAGTTGGAAACGGAACTTACTGATATAAACAACCGTCTTAACAAGCTTGCTGAATTAAGCGAAGATATTCAGGGGAGTAGCGGAGGCTCAAACGCACAGATTATGCGAAAAGCTTCGGTAACTATTGAGCAAATGCTTAAGGTCAAATATGAAGCGCATACGAAGTTGAGCGCTTTTTACGACAATTATTCAAGCCTTTGTTCATGGCTCTATGAAATGCAGAATATGGCCCTTGATATCGATACGGTTATTCTTACAAGTCCAGGCAAAGATTTTGTCAATGGGAAAACAAGATTTATTAAAAGAGTGTCGTTTTTTGCAAAACGCCTTTTGTCAACTTATACATCAGATTATGTTGATGATAATAAAAAGGACAATCATTCTTTA
>CAKSGP010000414.1 GCA_934454745.1 uncultured Clostridia bacterium | reverse complement strand
TACGTTTCAACCCTTGATATTGAAAGAAAGCTTGTTTCAAAGATTGACGGGACGGTAAAATATCTGTTCCGCTTACCTGATGGAAACTGCATAGAAAGTGTTGTTATGCGTTATCATCACGGCTTGACAATATGTATATCATCTCAGGTAGGGTGCCGTATGGGTTGCAGATTTTGTGCCTCGACCATAGGCGGACTTTATCGTTCTCTTACTGCAGGAGAAATACTTAATCAGGTGATATTTGCCCAAAAGGATTTGGGTGAACGCATTTCAAATATTGTACTTATGGGAATAGGCGAACCCCTTGATAACTATGATAACGTGGTTAAATTTCTGCATAATGTTAACCACGAAAAGGGGTTAAATATCGGATTACGTCATATTACACTTTCAACTTGCGGTGTAGTTCCCGGAATTTATAAACTGGCAGAGGAGAATATGCCTATAACGCTTACGATTTCACTGCACGCACCAAATGATGAAATACGAAACAGTATAATGCCCGTAAATAAAAAGTATAAAATGGACGAGCTGTTAAAGGCTTGCCGATACTATAAAGAAAAAACAGGCAGACGTTTAAGCTTTGAGTATTCACTAATCAGCGGTGTAAATGACAGCAGGGAAAATGCAGAGGAGCTTGCACGTAAAATCAAACCTTTAAAAGCACATATTAACCTTATACCTGTTAACAAGGTTGAGGAAAGAGAATATAAAAAAGGAACGAAAAACGAAATCATATCGTTCTTAAAGAATCTTGAGGATTGTGGCGTTAATGCTACAATCAGGCGTGAGCTGGGTGCTGATATATCCGCATCATGCGGACAGCTTCGGAAGAAGGCGGCAAATATTTCAGAGTGAAAGGAGTGCATATCTTGAATATTGAGGCATTGACAGATGTTGGACGTGTACGAAAAATTAATGAAGATAATTTTATCTGTGCAGTACGTGAGAGTTATTCCTATGCAATAGTTGCTGATGGTATGGGCGGACATCTTGCCGGAGAAGTGGCAAGTAAAATGGCTGTCGATATTATAAGCCGATATATTGATGAGCATATTAATGATGAACTTGACCATTTTCAGATTAAAGGTCTTTTGATTGCGGCTTTTAACTACTCAAATAGCGAAATATATAAGTATTCCTGTGAAAACGAAAGTGTTATGGGAATGGGCACAACCGCAACAATGTGTTTAGTGCATAACGGATTTCTTATTTATGCCCATATAGGAGATTCACGCGCATATACGATAGGTGATAAAATAAAACAACTGACAAATGACCACTCCTATGTACAGGAACTTGTAAAACTTGGTCAGATCACTCCTGAGGAAGCAAAAACCCATCCAAGACGTAATTACATAACACGTGCTATGGGTGTTGAGGAGACCGTAAAGACAGATTCAGGAATAAAAACATACAAGGGAGAGAAAATACTTATTTGCTCTGACGGACTTCACGGAAAGACAGATGATACAGAATTATATGATATTATATCGAAAAATTCAGCAAAAAACAGCGTAAAAAGCTTGATAGAGCTTGCAAACAATCGGGGCGGCGAGGATAATATAACTGCAGTGATAATGGAAGGAGATAAGATTGATGCATAATACAGAAGAACTTTTGGGTATGACACTTAATGATAGATATGAGATATTGGAAAAGATCGGTACAGGTGGAATGGCACTTGTATATAGAGCACACGATAATATTCTTGACCGTGATGTTGCTATAAAAGTACTTCGTGAAGCTTTTGATAACGAAAGCAGTGTTGTATCAAACTTTATAAAAGAAGCACGTTCATCTGCAAGTCTTGTACATCCGAACGT
>CAKSGP010000413.1 GCA_934454745.1 uncultured Clostridia bacterium | reverse complement strand
AGCTGGCAGAAAAGCTTAAAGCGTCATATCCGAAAATCAATATCGGCCTTATGCACGGCAAAATGAAACCAAAGGATAAGGATAAGATTATGTCTGATTTCGTGTCGGGAAAAATCAATATCCTTGTGGCAACGACTGTGATTGAAGTCGGTGTAAACGTACCTAATGCAAATATTATGGCAATAGAGAATGCAGAACGCTTCGGTCTTTCCCAACTACATCAGCTCCGTGGCAGAATAGGCAGAGGGAGCGATCAGGCACATTGCATATTGATAACCGATGCTGATAACGAAATAACGAAAAAAAGAATGGATACAATGTGTCAGTCAAACGACGGCTTTTATATAAGCGAGCAGGATTTAAAGCTTCGTGGTCCTGGCGATTTCTTTGGTACACGTCAGCACGGCTTGCCTGAAATGAAAATTGCAAACTTATTTGAGGATAAAGATATTTTAAAAATATCCCAGGAGGCGGCAAAAATCATAAGAGATGAAGGACTTGATACATATCCTCTTCTTAAAAAACGCTGTGATGATTTAATTGCCAATAACGTTGTTATGAATTAAAATATCCAAAAAGTACAAGTTATATTTTTTCTCCTAATGCAAATGATATTATCGGGAAATGAAAGTTCCCATTATAAACGAGGAGGAAAATAAAATGGCAAAGAAATCAACAAAAGCTGCTATGGAGCAGTTTAAAATGGAAGCAGCCCGCGAGGTTGGCGTAGACCTCAGCCAGAACTATAATGGCGACATCACATCAAAGCAGGCAGGTTCTGTCGGCGGTCAGATCGTTAAGAAGCTGATCGAGGCATATGAAAATAAGATGAAATAAATTCATCAAGTAAAAAAGCGGAATGTTTCGCCTGAAACACTCCGCTTTGTCTATGGACTGAAATAATGGAGATGTTGCTAAGCAACAGCCCCATTATTTTTTTGACATCGGAATAGTAATAGTAACATCAGTTCCCTTGTTAAGTTCACTTGTAATCGTAATCTTGCCGTGGAAAGAGGATTCAATCGTTTGCTTTGCGATTGCAAGACCAAGTCCTGTTCCGCCCTTGTCACGTGAGCGTGCTTTATCGACTCTAAAGAAACGGTCAAATATATTGGGGAGCTGATCTTTTGAGATGCCTATTCCCGTGTCCGATACCTTTATTATAATATCATTATACATAGTATGTGAGAAAATGTGTATTTCTCCGCCGGTAGGCGTGTATTTAAGTGCATTTGAAATAATATTTGTCAGCACTCGCTCAAGACCGCCGCGGTCACCCCGTATTTTAGGAACATCGTTAATGGGTGTATATATAAGTTCCTGTTCCTTTTTCTTTGCTGTAAGGGAAAGACGTTCTACAAGTCCCTCAATCATTGTACGTATATCAATATCCTCGGCAGGACGCTTGTAGTTAGTATTCTCGTCCAGACTTGACAGTGTAAGCAGGTCAGATATAATCCGTGCCATACGGTCAGTTTCCGATGATATCGTATCAAGAAATCTTGTCCGCAGCTCCGGCTCCGCATCAGGAGTATCTGCAAGAATATCAGAGTATGATTTATTATCCGTTATCGGTGTACGAAGCTCGTGAGATACATTTGCCACAAAGTCACGCCGTGACCGTTCAAGCTTTTCGTGCTTTGTTACGTCGTGGATAATGACTATAACTCCGCCGTCACCTGCTGATTGAGGTATAGGTGCAAAGCTGAACTGTAAAACGTGTTCATTTATGGTGACCTGACGTTCTGTTGCGTCATCAGTAGGCATATATTGCAAACTTTCAAGAGTTATATCCGCATTGATTTCCTTAAAGAATTTGTTGAACGTAATAT
>CAKSGP010000412.1 GCA_934454745.1 uncultured Clostridia bacterium | reverse complement strand
ACCGAAAATTCCATATGAGGGTATCTGTTTGCAATAAGCTGTATAAACCGCTCATCAGCCTCTGCATAAGATAGTCCCATACGCTTTTGCTCCGCTCTGAAACTGCTCCACTCGTTTAAAATATTCTGCCATAGCAAAGCCTTGTGCCTTTGGTCCTCCGTCAGGTCTTCAAGGCTCTTTCTTTCCTCGGTTTCCTGCGGAATGAGTTCTTCTAAACTTTCGTCTATTCTGTCACGCATAAGCTTTTTATATCGTTTCTGTGCTTTTTCCGATAAACTCTCTAAGGCTATGTATACTCTGTTTTTCCCGCCATTTTCCGATAACTCTGTTTTGGTTGTTTTATAAAAACCTCTGTTGTATCTATACACTGCTGTATTATATTTTATCATTTCACATTCGGCAGCCTCCGACAACGTCAGCCATGTGCCTCCCATATTTCTCACCCCATTTTACTAAAATATATTACTTGCAAATTTTCTTTTTGTCTGATATAATAAACATAAGTTTAACTTTTTTAAACCTTGATTTTGGAGCGGTTGCTTTGGTCGGTGTACACGCTCCTTTTTTTATGCTTACTCATCATAACCCATTGCATTTACGATTCCCTTCACAACAGCCATTGTCATAAATCCTGCATCTTCTCCCGTATCCTTTGAGATACCTTTTATCGCTGCTGACACTCCCGAAACTAGCTCCGTAAGAATATCAACTAACTCTCCGTCACATTTAACCTCTGCATTTTTACCTTGTCCTAAAACCTTAATATCAATCATATATCATGCTCCTTCTTGTATTTTCAATATCTCACATACTTTTTTTCTCAAATCTTTCCGCTGATTTGTATACATAACGTCTGATAATCGGCACTCCGGTATTCCGTACATTCTGCAAAATTCCTTTTGCGATAAATTCATGTCGATTATCTTCTTTTTAATCTTCTTCCCATGTTTGGTTAATTTTCTGACCTTTACAGCCATCTCCCTCACCTCACTCTGCCCATTTCTTTCTGATGTCACGCTGTTTGTTAAACTCTCTAAGCCCCGCCCATGACGGTCGCCAGCCGTATATACCGCAAAGCAGCATATATTGTCTTAACACGCTGTATCTCAACTCAATCACCTCCGAAAATTATCTTATCAAGCTTGTCCAGCTGTTTTTGAAGCTTGTCATACTTCTTTTGATTTTCGCGAATTTCTGCCCATACTCCTATGCGTTTTTCCTTTGGTGTTTTTTCAAGCTTGTCGGCTAATTTTCTGCCCTCAGCTACATTTAAGTCCAATTTTTTTAATACCGAATATTGTTTTTTATTGAACATATTTATTAGTATCCGCTCCCTTTCCCAATCATTAAGACCTTTTATCCCCTCTATAAGCTCCGCCTTTGAAAACAAATCCAAATGTTCTTCCATTACATCACCTCAATTTCAAGTCATTTGCCGCCGTCAATCATAACGCTGTTTCGGTTATTGATTTTAAGCACCCTCGCATTGTCCTGCATAATCTGTGTATTTTTCACATCGCTTACCGTTCCGCTGTACACTCTTCTTGACAGTCTGCAAATAATTCTGACCACCGTGTTAGGTGCAATCAAATTCAGCAAATCGCATATTCTGACCTCACCCCTCATTCTGAAACCACCTCAATTTTCTTTATACTGCCTCTGATATAAAATCTGCCTTTTAATTCTTCTGTAATCTGCAATAGTCTTTCTAAATCTTCATACACCACTGTTTCTCTCCAATATTCCCCTGTAAGTATCTCCTCTCTGCCCTCTTCAACGTCAATATCCATACAGGTTTCGCCTGCCGACCGGTTGCCTTTGCTGTCCTGTAC
>CAKSGP010000411.1 GCA_934454745.1 uncultured Clostridia bacterium | reverse complement strand
GCTTATATCTGTCCCCGTTGTGGTGGTTTTACGTGCTATAATATCTGAATTTATTGATAATATAACTCCTGAAACGGAGCGAGAGGATAAATAAATGGAAATAGCGATAATAGGCGGTGGTGCATCGGGACTCTTTGCGGCAATTGCGGCAAAGAACGAAAGCACAACCGTTACTGTTTATGAAAAGGAAAAACGTGTCGGTAAAAAAATACTTGCAACCGGTAACGGATGTTGCAATATGACAAATATAAACGCAGGTGAAAACGATTATCACGGCGGTGATGTAAGCTTTATTAAAGGTGCTATAAACCGCTTTTGGGTATCTGAAACATTAGATATGTTTAGTGAACTTGGGATACTTTGGAAAGAGGAAAGCGAGGGAAAGGTATATCCTTATTCTAATAATGCATCATCAGTCCTTGACGTATTACGCAGAAGGCTTGATGAGATAGGTGTAAATACCTTGTGTGATACTGGAATTGTAAGTATAAAAAAAGAGGGGAATACTTTTACTCTTAAGGACAATAACGGAAATATAAGAATAGCGGATAAAGTAATCATATCAACAGGCGGAAAAGCAGGAGCCTCTCTTGGCTCTGATGGCAGTGGCTACACCTTGTTAAAAGGATTCGGACATACAATTACAGACGTATCTCCGTCACTTGTTCAAATAAAAACCGAAACAGAAACCGTACGCAAGCTAAAGGGAATAAAGGTCAATGCAAAGGTAACACTTGGTGATAAATTTCGGAATGGTGAGGTGCTTTTTACCGATTACGGAATATCAGGTCCGCCTGTTTTCTGGCTCTCGTCATACTTAGGCGATGAAAAGGAAATATCCATTGATATTATGCCTGAGTACGATTTTAACGAAGTATATAATATGATAAAGACACGGTGTATATACCAATACAACACACCTCTTGAGGATTTTTTTGTTGGTATGCTTAATAAGCGTGTGGGTCAGGCAATATTAAAACACGTTGGTGTGGAGCCTTTATCAAGACCTGCAAAAACACTTACAGAAAAGGAAATTAAACGAGTAACATCTGCCATAAAGGGATTGAAACTTAAAATACAAGGCAAGGCGTCCTGGAATAATGCACAGGTCACAAAGGGAGGTGCAGCAGTTGGGGAGTTTGATCCTGTAACTATGGAATCAAAACGTGTAAAAGGCTTGTATGCTTGCGGAGAGGTATTGGATATAGACGGTGACTGCGGAGGTTATAATCTGCAATGGGCGTGGAGCTCGGGTTATCTTGCAGGCAGTGCAGCATCAGGAAAGGGATAATAAAATGAGAAATACAACAGAAATTACAAGAGGTTATCAATTTTGGTATATGCTAAGGCGTGAGCTTATCGGTCTTTGTATATGTGCATTCATAGAGTTTGTACTTTTTACGGGTGCATATTCAAATGATATATTCCGTAATATTTCAGGAGTGCTTTTTGCGATAATTAACTTTTTCATAATCTTTGACAGTGCGGCGGGACTTAGCAAACTTGATATGAAATCGTATACGCCACTTAAATATGATGTGAAATGGTCAGTGCTGTGGGGACTTATGATAGGCTTTATAAGCCTGTTGTGGATACTTATATTTAAACTGAACTGGCATTTTGGAGCAACAGATGGCGTGCTTTCTAATCCCATCTCCATTGTGCTTAATATACTGTTTTTTATATGGAACGCGCCATATATGGCATTTATGCTTATGGTACCTAAAACAGTTCCTGCAGGAGTTGTTATTGTAAGCTTTATCTTGCCTGTAATTGCAAGCTTTACAGGGTACATATCAGGTAAGAAGGATTTTACAATTTCGGATAAATTACGTA
>CAKSGP010000410.1 GCA_934454745.1 uncultured Clostridia bacterium | reverse complement strand
GCCTTTTGATATATCAAAAGCAAAAGATATGTTTGCTAATGCTGAAGATATTGCAAAAGAAGAAGGTGGCTTAGAAAAGCTTAATCAACAATATTCAGCATATTACGATTCGCTTTTAAAGGGTGCAAAAGGCGAGAAGACTTTTAAAAAATATTTAGATTCCGCTGGCGAAAGTCTTAAAAATGTTGGTGAATACAACGAAAAAACCGGACGATTTGAGTTCAAAACTACAGACATAAAGAAGTTTGCTGACGCAATGGGACTTACGGAGGAAGCAGCCGAGAGTCTTATAAATTCTGAAGCAGAACTTGGTAGAGTCAAGTTTAAATTCCCTAAAGACAAGGTAGAAGAATTTAATAAAACCCTTATGGATATGGATAACACTATGTCCGATACTGATGGTAACTTGGTTATATCTGAATCAAAGTTACAAGATTATGCTGACAAATTAGGTATACCACAAGCCGCTTTAGGCGATTTTCAACAAGCGTTAGAAAAGTCGGGTGCTACAATTATAGATTTTTCCGATACGTCTAAAAAAGGCATGGATACTGCATTAATAACGCTTTCATCTTTTGGTAGCAAATCAGGAGTTGTTGTTGATAGTTTAGGTAAGCTTAAATCTGTTAATGTGAATGATTTAGCGTCTTCAATGAAAAGCCTTGGTGCATCACAAGATGATTTATTTAACGTAGTAAACTACTTAAAAGATTTAGATGGTGTTGAATTAAAAGGTGTAGACCTTTCTAAAGTTTTTAATGACGAAGGTGTTAAAGAAAAGTTAATGAGCGTATGGGATGGTGTTGATACAGAAAAGACTTTTGATATCAACGCTGATACATCTAATGCCGATGAGGGTATCGATAAAGTTAATTCAGAACGAACACCTGATAAAACCACTCATTTAAAAGGTGATAATAGTGATGCTACCAAAAAGATAAGTAATGTTAATGCTCAAAAGACACCAGACAAAACACTATCTATTAATGCGAGAGATAATGCGAGTACCACAATAAGTAAATTTTCGGGAACAAAAACTATCGGTCAGCGAATTGTTGAAATTGTCACAAAAATTAAAGAGGCAGCTGAAAAAGAACATCCTGCTCATGGTTTAAGACATGCTTATCCAAAATTTGCAAAAGGCACAAATCGTGTGATTCCTGCCGAGGTCAATGAACAAGGTTTTGAAATAATTCAAGATGGTAAAACAGGATTAATGCGTATTGCCGGTGCTGGTAAACGCACTAACACAATGCTTGGTGTTGGTGATGCTGTATACACACACGGACAATCAATGCGTATGCTTCAGAAAGCGGGTCTTACTGAACAAGATGTACTTCAAGGTAAAATCGGCGATATAATACTTAATGGTGTTCAAAAATTACCGGGGTTCAAAAGCGGAAAGAAACGTAAAAAACAAATAGAAAAACTTCGTGATAAATTCGATAAGCAAGTCGATATACTTGAATGGAAACGTGATTATTATAATTGGTCAGATGAGACATTTAATAAAGCATATGTTAAGCTTTATAAAAAATATCAAACTAAATTAAAGAAGTTAAGAAGTACATTAACAGGCGATCAAAAGCGTGATTATAAAATGTCATTGCGCGAAGCTTCAATGGAGCGTGGTAAAGAAGAAACAGAATCATTCATAGAAGGAATGGTTGGAACCGATAAAGACCTCGATAAAGCTAAAGCCATGATAAAAGATTTGCGTGACGATCAAAAAATATCCGCAAAAGAAGCTGCTGAATATCGTAAAGAAGCTAAGCGAGCCAACCTTGAATACTGGGAAGAACTTTATGAACGTGGTAAGAAAACATACGCTGAACTTAAAGAC